>JANMDA010000302.1:0-7950 GCA_031376085.1 Chloracidobacterium sp. | reverse complement strand
GATGATGTGATCTTTTTCGGGAGCGGCCTTTATTGCGCCGAGGATCGCCCAGTTATCGCTTTCGGTTCCGCACGACGTAAAAACAGTCTCTTGCGGCGAGCGGGCACTAAGCAGATCGGCCACGCTTTGCCGAGCTTTCTCAACTGCCTCGCGTGATTCCAGTCCAAATGAATGGCCCGATGAAGCATTTGCATACGACAAACCAAGATAAGGCATCATCGCATCTAACACCTCGGGCACGACCTGCGTTGTAGCATTATTGTCAAAATAGATCATAAAAAACTTGAAAGTGGAACGCGCTCAATTTACCATTTGCAGTTGAACATTTACAATTACGATTACCTTGGACGCAATACTTAAAATCACAGAGCCAACCGGCAGGACATGGGAAACCAGGCTCGTCCACGCCACGACCTATTCGATTGGACGCGCCCGCGAGAATGACATCGTTCTCGACGACCGCCGCGTTTCGCGAAAGCACGCTTTTGTTTTTGGTGACGGCAAGATATTCAAGATCATCGACGGCCATCTCGAAAACGGTCAGCTTATCCGCAGCGTCAATCACGTTTTTGTAAACGGCAGCATGCAGGTCCAGTGCCCGCTCGAAGCCAATGACGTCATCACTATCGGCGAAAGCAAGCTGATCTTTCTGCCTGCTCTGGCGGATCCTGTGGCGATCGCGGCCAACGATCCCATTCCGCAGCTGGCCGTCGTCTCCGAACGAAATACCGAGGCTGAAACGCCTCAAACAATCAACTACGACGACTCGCCGCTCGGCCACACGCAAGTGCAGATCTCGGTAAACGACATCATTGGCCGGCGTTCGAGCCTGACGCTTGAAACGGCCATTGCAACGCCTGAAGAGATCAAGGACCTGAGGCGAAAAGCAAAAATACTCGGCCTTCTCTTCGAAATGAGCAAGACGTTAGGCACCGTCTTTGAGCTTACCGAGATATTTGAGATGGCGACCGATCTTATCTTTCGCGGGACGCCGGCTGATCGTGTCGTTGCATTGTTGACGGACGAAGCGGACAATTCTGTTTCTTTTGAGCACAGCCTTTACCAGATCGGTGCAAAAACACGCGAAGAAAGCATCAAGAAAATGACAGACAAACTGACCGTCAGCCGCACCATCACTCAAAAAGTAATGCGTGACCGCGTTGCGATCCTCTCGCAGGACGCAAAAACGGACGAGCAGTTTCAGGGAGCGGAGTCGATCGTTTCGCAGGGTGTGCGCTCGACCATCTGCGCGCCCCTCATAACGCAGTCGAGTGTCCACGGCGTCATTTACGCCGACAGGCTCGACCCGTTTGCCGCATTTTCGCCTGACCATTTGGAATTGATCAGCGCGGTCGCCGCTCAAACAGCGATGACGGTCGAAACCGTCAAGGCCCACAAGCGCCTCGCCCGCGAGGAAGTCGCCCGCGCCAATTACAGCCGCTTCATGCCCGAGTATGTAGTAAAACAGCTTCTCGAAAACCCCGACTCGTTCCGTCTCGGCGGTGCCAATCAAACGATCACGGTTCTGTTTGCCGACATCCGCGGATTCACCTCATTGTCGGAAAATGAGAACCCGGAAAAGGTTGTCGGTTTGTTAAACCATTATTTTTCCGCGATGACGGAAATAATTTTTGAGCACGGCGGAACGCTTGATAAATATATCGGCGATGAGTTGATGGCGTTGTTCGGTGCACCGACGGCAACAGCAGACGATGCCGCAAATGCCGTAAAAGTGGCAGTGGCGATGCAAAAAAGGCTTATTACATTAAATGAGGAACTGGCCGGCCTTGGTTTTTCGCGGATTGCTGTTGGAATCGGGCTTCATACCGGCGAAGCCACAATTGGTTACATCGGTTCCGAGCAACGTTCGGAATATACGGCGATTGGCGACACGGTTAATCTGGCTTCGCGGCTACAGTCAAACGCCGGCGGCGGTCAGATCCTGGCAAGCGAAGCGACCGCAAAAGCTGCCGGCGGAATTTTCCCCATGACAAGACGCGAGTCGCTCGTTGTAAAAAATCGCTTGCAACCGGTAGAGCTTTTTGAAGTAAAATGGAATTAACTTATCGGAAAACTTCGTTTAATAGACATTTAATATTTTCGGCTTGAAAAAGTCTGTATGCTGAAGATCTCATCATTAAAAAAACTGGTTACTGAATCGATGGCGATTGATCTCGGCACCGCCAGCACGATCATAGCCATTAAAGGGCGTGGTGTCGTGCTGGATGAACCCTCGCTAGTCGCGATTAATGAGCAGACCGAGGAAATAATTGCCTTCGGTTCTGACGCAGCGGAACTGCGCGGCCGCGAAGGTCGCGATCTTGTCGTGCAGGCACCTTTAAGCGGCGGCGTTGTTGGTGATTTTGAGCGGACGAAAAAGATGCTTGCCCATTTTGTAAAGCAGGCAAAATCGGGCGGTGCGAGCATCTCTATCCAAGCCGTGATGAGCATGACCTCGGATGTAACGCATGTCGAGCAGCGTGCGCTTTTTAATGCTGCTGAAGAGGCTCATATCGGCAAAGTTTTTATGATGGAAGAGGGATTGGCTGCTGCTTTCGGCGCCGGCGTTCTTGCAACTGATAAGCGTGCATCGGCCATCGTTGATATAGGTGCAGGCACGACCAATATCGCGATTATCGCAAAAGGAACAATTGTTCATTCTACATCCGACCGGATCGGCAGTAATGCGATCAATGAAAGTCTTGCAATGCATCTTCGCCGTCATCGAGGGCTTCAGGTCGGCGTGGAAACGACCGAACTTTTGAAAACGAGCTTTGCATCTACGTATCTTCCCGACGATCTTTCGAAATCCATTACGATCCGCGGCCGCGACGTGCAGACCGGCAGTCCCGGAGCAGTCGAGATCACAGCAGGCGAGATTTATCCGATCGTAGAAAGCATTGTCCGACGCATCGCTCTACGCGTAAAGGACACGCTAAGCGAGCTTCGCCCAGAAGCCGCCGCCGACATTTACGACCGCGGCGTCATCCTCACCGGCGGCGGAGCGCTGCTCGAAGGCATAGAGCGATATATGCGTTCATCCATCAACCTTCCGATCACCATTCCTGAAGAACCGCGATACGCCACCGTCAACGGCCTTGTAAAAATGTTCGACGACGAAAAACTCCTCGAACGCGTAACCCGCAGCGAGCTTGCCGTCTTCCAGCACGGCGAAATTCCTTTCGAAGCCTGATCTCAATCCGTTTCATTGTTGTGTTATTCTTATGGCGACAGCAGCCGTAAATGACCTCTTTTGCGTGCGCCGTTTTTGTGCAAAGAATGCAGATCACGAATTACATCCCGACGATAAACACTCTTCGAAATGTCCTCGACATCGCGCTTGTTTTTATCATCGTTTATGTCGTGCTCAAGCTGCTGCGCGGCACGCGGGCAGTGCCGACGGTTGTGGGAATGGTGATACTGGCCCTGCTGTATTGGCTCGCTATTTCACAGGACCTTTCGACGTTGGAGTTCGTGCTTCGGTATGCAGTCGGATTTATCGGCATAGCGATCATTGTTCTTTTTCAATCCGAGATCAGACAGGCGCTTATTTATTTTGCCAACCGCTTTCGATTTCCGATATTAAAGCGGCAGCGCGGGCAATTTGGCGGGAGCGTTTATGATGAGATCGTGCTCGCCGTGACGACGCTTGCATCGGAAAAGACCGGTGCATTGATCGTGATCGAGCGAAACATCGGCCTGCGAAATTTTATCGACACCGGCGTCCAGATTGATGCAAAAATCAGCTACGACCTGCTTGTTTCGATATTTAATCCTTCATCGCCTCTGCACGATGGAGCGGTCGTCATTCAGAACGAAAGGCTTGCGGCTGCTTCGGTATTCTTGCCGCTCACAAAAAACCCCGAGATATCGCGCGAACTAGGCACACGTCATCGAGCTGCGATAGGAGTCACTGAGGGCTCGGACGCGATCTCGCTTGTCGTCTCGGAAGAAACGGGCCTGATAACCTACGTCGAGGCCGGCGACGTGCGGCGAAATCTCGACACGACTCAGCTTCGTAAACTTATGCTCGAAGCAATGGAAATTCCACTGATCGAAACTCGAGCGGAAAGAAGATTTGCCGCAGAGGGCACAGAGAACACAGAGATCATTTAATGGCTGGAATGCTGTTTGTAAAACATTTGGTTCGAAAGATCTTTCTCGAAGATTGGGGCCTAAAGCTGGTAGCTCTCATAATTACGCTTGCGCTTTGGTTCGGCGTAACGGGCCTGAGCACGCCGACGACAAAACGTTTTAATATTCCGCTCAATTTGAGTATTTCCAGCAGTGCACAGATCGTGAATGAGCCGCTGCAGGAAGTCGAGATCGAAGTCAGCGGCGACAAACGCAAGGTCGAGCAGATCAATCGCTCCAATCTTGCCGCTTCGCTTGACCTGACCGACGTTGCGCCCGGCGACCGCGTCATTTTGCTTTCGCCTGAGAGTGTTTTTGTTCCGCTCCCGCAGGGCGTCAAATTGGTCGAGGTCGCTCCGAGCCGCATTGCTGTCAATCTCGAGGAAGTCGAGGAAAAAGAACTCGAAATAACCACCGAAACTGTCGGTGAGCCGGCTTCCGGTTTTGAAGTTTACAACACCGCCGTGCTGCCGCCGAGCGTTCGCGTTCGCGGCCCGGCTAGCATCGTCCGCATACTCGAATACGTCCAAACGGACAAGATCGACCTGACCGGCAAAAAAGAAGATTTCACTGCCAAACAAGTGCCCGTCGTCGCCCCGAATCCAAAAGCCGCTGTTCTCAATACTTTTGTCGATGTGATATTCAAGATCGGCGAAAAACGCATCGAACGCAGTTTCACAATTCCGCTTACTGGAACATCCGGCAAGATGGCAACTTTCACGATACACGGCCCGTGCACTTTGCTTTCAAAAACGCGAGCTGATGCTTTTAAGTTGTCCGATGGTGAAACACCGCAGGTAATTCTGCCAGCCGAACTTCAGGGTGTCGTCGAAGTAAAAAAGGTCAGCGTCAAATAAAACGAGTTAGCCACTCTCTCATGTCAACACGCATCTCGTCCGTGATCTCGTGCTTTGCCGTGTAATGTTTTGAACGATAGTTCGGCAATGTCGCAGTCAGTTTTTCATTGAATGTCGCAAACTGTTCCTGCGTGTAAAATTCATCATCATCGCCGTAAAGATAAAATGTCTCTGCCGAAAACGGTTTGTAGATCGCATTTGAATCGAGATCGCCCGGAATGCCGCCGCAAACTCCGATAACGCCGGCCAACACATCGGGATAAGTAAATGCAAAACGAAAATTCAGCGCGCACGCCTGTGAAAATCCGTACAAAAACACACGCTTGCTATCTATCACTCCGTCGGCCGCCAATTTCTCAATAACATCCATCACAAATTTATGATGCAGCCGCACATGCTGCTCGGGCTTCTCATCCGAAAGCCAGCCGTAACCGACCCCGTATCCGCCGTCCGGCAAAGGCCGATAATGCGGATGCGGCGCCTGTATCGAAGCGATCACGAATTTGTCATCCGCAATCGTGCGAGCCTCGCGCATCATATACCGTTTGTGCGCTCCGTAACCGTGAACCGCGATCAGCAATGGTTTTTTTAAGCTCCCCTCCTTACGAAGGAGGGGTGGCGGCGTTTCGCCGACGGGGTGGTTCTCTGCCGGGACATACAGATCGTAATAAAGATCGATCTGTGCCGTAAAGGTCAGATCGGTTTGCAGGTCATTAGTGTTCATAGAAAAAACTGGTGGTTCGAGTTTAGCAGAAAAATATTAGCCGCAGATCACACAGATCAAACGGATCAGAAATAAAAAGGTCAATTCCTAATCCGTCTCATCCGTTTAATCTGTGGCAAAAAATCTCCTACTGCTCCCGCCGCCTTCTCCGCCTGCGCGTCTCGCGGCCTCCGCCAAAGTATGCGAGGATCATCACGATCAGATGTGCGGCAAACCAAATGTTGTTATACCCCAAGTTTTGGTAGATGTAGATCAGTATCAGGATGCGCGGAGTAAATATCCCAAGCAGCAGATCGCCCCACTGCGGCACACTGTTCGCCGGGAACAGGTTCGGGAACAAAAACAAATACACCAGCATCACGATCCGCGGTGCAAAAAGCGAAAACAACAAAAAGTAAAAGTCCATCTTACGCCGAGAATATTCTCAACGCGGTTTGGTGTCAAGCACTTCGCGTTATTTGCACTGCCGTTAATTCTTCTTTTTCGGTTTGAGTTCTTTAGCTTTTTGTTCGATCTGGCGGACAAAGTGGGTTTCGGCGAGGCTCAGGTCATTCTTATGCAATTCTTTGTACCTTGCATATTCCTTGTTGGCCTTATCTATCGCTTGTTGGTGGCTAATTTCACCGCCATGCACCAATATCTCGCTGCCCGTCATTTTTAGAAAATCGTCCAGCCGTTCGATCCAATCTTTCATATACATCGGCTTTCGATTCAGTGCTTGAAGCTCAGCCATTTCAAGATAGGCCGTTACCATTCGATTCAGAACATTTAGCTCTTCTGCGCTCAGATAGTTCTTCGCAATTTCAGTTTCCTGTTTTGTCGGCTTCGCTCCTTTGAAATGTGTCAGCCCAAGATTCGGCTTTCCTGCATCGATGCGTTTGTAAATCACCTCGGCCGCAGTATTGCCATGAGCCGCCCAATGCATC
This sequence comes from Chloracidobacterium sp., assembly GCA_031376085.1. Lineage (GTDB taxonomy): Bacteria > Acidobacteriota > Blastocatellia > Pyrinomonadales > Pyrinomonadaceae > OLB17. The sequence goes on along the minus strand of JANMDA010000302.1, from coordinate 1,309 downwards.
TTGTTCTGAACCGTCTTAAAGAACTGCTCCGATATCTCTAGCTTTGGATCATAGTCGATGCTCGTCGCATAAATATCCAAAACCTTTCGCCAAAAAACTTTCTCCGATGAGCGAATATCCCGTATCCGCTCCAGCAGCTCATCAAAATAATTCCCGCCACCCGCCTGCTTTAGCAGCTCGTCGTTCATCGTAAATCCCTTCACGATGTACTCCCGCAGCCGCTGCGTCGCCCAAATGCGAAACCGGGTTGCTATCCCACTTTTGACCCGATATCCGACTGAGAGGACGGCATCCAGATTGTAAAATTTCAGATCGCGTCTGACCTCACGGCCACCCTCGCGGCGAACTACCGAGGATTCCTCAGTAGTTGCCTCTTCTGACAATTCACCTTCCTCAAAAATGTTCCTCAGATGAAGCGAAATGTTATCCGCCGAGCATTGAAATAACTGAGCCATATCCGCCTGAGTAAGCCAAACAGTCTCATCACGAAGACGTACCTCTAGCTTCACCAGCCCATCATCAGCCTGATAGATAACTAATTCGCTCTCATCTGGTTTCATTTTGGAAACTTGAGTTATCTCCTGATCCGTCTCATCCGCGTTATCTGCGGCCAAAAACCTACTGCCCAGTGCTTAGAGCATACCGCCTACTAATTCCCGGTCCGCGGTGCAAAAAGCGAAAACAGCAAAAAGTAAAAATCCATCTCACCGCGAGAATATTCTCAGTGCGGTTTGGTGTCAAGGGATTCTGGGCACCGGGCGTTGGGCAGGCGGAGGTAATCTTCTCAGAACCGGAGAAGTATCGACCGATCAAGATATGTAAGTCCAGTTAAACCAAAGTTTGTGCTCACGACTAATGGACTTTTCGGCTTCCTCAACAAACTTCAAAATATCAGGTTCATCTTTTTCTAAATTAAACTTTGCCTTCAAGGAATGCAGTTCTTTTGCGGCCACGGCGTAAGTAACCTTTAACTCATCAAATCTCTTTGTTTGTCGCCATATTAGAATAGCTGCCGTAGTCGTTGAGAGAAATCCCAAAACTGAAAACTGGTTTAGCGGGATTACCAAAGACAAAATTATTCCACCAATTAATAGGATCAATGACAAAGTAAACCACCGACCCGATTGTCCCATGTTGAACTCTGACTTAGTCGTGTACCAATTTATTTGGTTGTCTAAACGATGTTTTAAGTAAAACGCTTTTTTGTTAGCAATGTCATCATCATTGAAAAGCTGCGTCATCCAGTCTGCAACAGCCGGCAGTTGGGAAGTGTAGATTGAATAAAAAGTTTTCAACTCAACTTCTTTTT
>JANMDA010000271.1:0-8146 GCA_031376085.1 Chloracidobacterium sp. | reverse complement strand
CCCGTCATAACTGGCGATGAGGTTCATATTTGGCGCATAGATCTGTCTGATCTTGCCAACGTGACAACTGAACTTTTGGATCTGCTTTCTACAGATGAACGGCAAAGGGCGGATAAGTTTCACTTTGAAAAAGATCGAAGCCGTTTTATTATTCGCCGCTCGATGCTGAGAATTATTCTTGGTGAGTATCTGAATGTTCCGTCCGCAGAGCTGAGTTTTAAATACACCAATTTTGACAAGCCGGCATTAACCTCTGATACGCAGATATGTTTCAACGCGTCATCTTCAAACCGCGTGGGAATTGTCGCCGTTACGCTCAACGCTAGAATTGGGATCGATATTGAATTAGTCGACGCCCAATTTCCAAAATTGGAAATTGCAGAACGATACTTCTCACGGGACGAAGTCCGTGCTATTCACGATTTACAGCCTGAGCTACAAACCGCTGCATTTTTTGATTGTTGGACGAAAAAGGAAGCTTTTGTAAAAGCTGTCGGTGATGGCATGTCGCACCCGCTGCCAAATCTGGTTATCTCATCGGAGAAACCAGATTCATTTTCGATCAATGCGACATCAAGGGAAACAAACGGATGGTGTATTACGAGCTTTATTCCGGAGCAGGATTTTATTGCATCAATTGCGTATGAAGGCGGGCAAAGGTCATACAGCTATTTTTGTTGGCCGGCGTTGTGATTATTGTTTATATGATCCAAATGTTCGCTTAACAACTCTGCAAGGCCGCGAACATACGGTTCTGCCACTATTGAAGTATGGTGGCCGTTCACTTCATGTAGCTCGATATCATTTACCAAGGTTTCCCAACCCAAAGTTGGATTTGGGGCAAGGCCGTATGGCTGAATGCTTGCTCTAAACAGCGTTACTTTTCCTGAATACGGCTTCGGCGCAAACTTACGCTGCGCACGCATCAATTGGTCCTCTAACTGAATATAGCCTTTTGGGATCGCGCCTTTTCCCTTGAATTTTAAATATACTGTACGAACGATCTTCTTTCTTGTGTTTTGAATTCGCCTTGTGTATGCGTTGAGGCCTTTGCTTACTTTCTGCAGCACATAGTTTAATTTTTCTGCTCCACTCAACTCGCTAAGATTTATTTTGTGCATCTGGCTGCGTTCGATCAATTGATGGGCCTTCATTATGATCTTTGAGTTGTTCTGGCGACGCGATTTCTTATATTCCGGAGTGCCTGTGTCAAACAAAGCAACGATCCCAACTTCTTTACCGCGTTCGGAAAGCTGCCGGGCCATCTCGTATGCAACGAGGCCGCCGAACGATGAGCCTCCCAAACAATATGGGCCGTCGGGTTGATGCTGCGTGATCTCTTTTATATAAAATTCGGCCATTTCCTCGATCGTGCCGTGGCCGACCTGACGTCCTGCCAATCGCCGCGCCTGCAATCCATAAAGCGGCTGATCCTTGTGCAAATACTTTGCCAGATCGCTATAGAACATCACGTTTCCGCCAACAGCGTGAGTGCAGTAGAAAGGAATTTTGTTTCCATCGGGTTTAATCGGGACGAGTGAAGCTTCCGGTTCTTCCCAATCGTCTTGGCTGAGTATGCCCGCCAGTTTTTCAATTGTTCCGGCCTCGAACAATGTCGCAAGTGGAACACTTTTTCGGAAAGTCTCTTCGACAGCCGAGAACATTCGTATCGCGAGCAGCGAGTGGCCGCCGAGATCGAAGAAGTTGTCACTGATGCCGATATTGTCCACGCCGAGAAGTTCACTCCATATCCTAGCCAGTTTTTTCTCTGTTTCCGTCGCTGGCTCTTTGTAGCCATCTCTTTCCGAGGAAACGTCACTCTCAGGCGCCGGCAGTTTCTTTTTATCAACTTTGCCGTTTGGCGTCAGCGGCAGCTTCTCGAGCTGCATGAAGGCAGACGGTATCATATAGTCGGGCAGCTTTTCTCTCAGAAACCCGCGCAATTCGGCAGGCTCTATTTTTGAGTCCGACCGGCTGACCACATAAGCAATAAGACGCTTGTCACCCTTTTGCTCTTCACGCGTTGTGACGACCGCTTCGCGTACATCTGCGAATTGGCTGATCACCGATTCGATCTCACCAAGCTCGATGCGGAAGCCGCGGATCTTTACCTGGTCGTCGATGCGCCCGAGATACTCCATCTCGCCGTTAGGCAGATAGCGCGCCAAGTCGCCGGTTCGATATAAACGTGCTCCTTCTTTTTTACTAAAAGGGTCTTGAATGAAGCGGTCCGCTGTGAGATCTGGGCGATTCAGATAGCCTCGCGCGAGTCCACTTCCGCCGATATATATTTCGCCATGCACTCCGATCGGCACAACCTGAAGGCTTTCATTCAGAATATAAGTAGTAGTATTGGCTGCCGGTTTTCCGATCGATGCCGACGCAAGATATTCACTCTCGATCTTATCGATGTATGCAACCGCCGATCCGACTGTTGATTCGGTCGGTCCATATTCATTTATAACTACACACTTGCGTTCCTTATCAAGGATGCGTTTGACGAGGTCCCATGAAAGCGCTTCGCCGCCGACAATGAGGCACCTGATCGGCAGCTCTAATCCGTCATTGGTCTCGCCAAGCAAAGCACTCAGATGAGACGGGACGATCTTTAGAACATCGATCGAGTGTTTAATCGCGTATTCACGAAAAAGATCAGAATTGGTCAGCACATCGTAACTAATAACATGAACAGTTCCGCCCGATGCTAGTGCCGGATATATACAAGAGTTGCCAAGGTCGGCAGCTATCGTCGAAACATTTGCGAACTGAAGTGGGCGGTCAGTTCCCAGCACTTCGAGAAGGTGCTGGGTGTAGTTGTTCAGCGAGCTATGCTGGATCGCAACACCCTTAGGAACACCTGTCGAACCTGAGGTGTAGTTGATGTATGCGAGATTTCCCATGCCTGTGCCGCTCTGTGGATTCTCGAACGCATCAGTGTCAGACACAACTGAAGGATCATCCATATAGATGATCTTGAATCGCTTCGAATCAAGTTCATTAGCTAAATTTTGATGGCTTACGATGACCGTCGCACCGGAATCGTCAAGCATAAGTTTCAAACGATCGACCGGATAAGAAGGGTCAAGCGGTACATAAGCGGCGCCCGTTTTGAGAATGCCAAAAATTCCGGCGACCATTTCCACCGAACGCTCTACGCACAAACCAACAAGACTATCGGGGCCGATGTTAAATTCCTGCAACCGATGCGCTATCGAATTGGCTTTCTGATTCAACTCTCGATACGTCAGAAGCTGATCCTGATATACGACCGCTATTGCATCAGGTCTCCTTTTTACTTGCTCCTCAAAAAGCTGATGGACGCACTTGTCAGTTGGATAAGCTTTTGAGGTATCGTTAAATTCGTCGACAATTTTGTAACGCTCTGCTTCGGTCAAAACCGGCAAAACAGAAATGCTTTCGTCAGGATTTGTGAGTATCGAGCACAAGAGAACTTCGAATCTGGCAATGAATCTCTCAATAGTCGATTCGTCAAAAAGATCGGTGGAATATTCGGCTAACACACCAAGCCCATTCGGGTTTTCACGCACAAGAACTTCAAGATCGAATCTTGAAGTTCCAGTATTCATTTCTATGGGTGTGAGATTAAGTCCCGAAAGCTCCGGCTTTAACGGCGGTGTGTTATGCAGACCAAACATCACCTGAAAAATTGGGTTGTGACTGATGCTGCGTTTCGGATTTAGGTGCTCGACCAGTTTTTCGAATGGAACATCCTGATTGTCATAAGACTCAAGGGCCAGGCCCTTTACATGATCGAGAAATTTTCGAAATGACGGCGAGCCGGAAAGGTCCGCCCGCAAGGCAAGCGTGTTTGCAAAAAAACCAATGACGCGTTCGATGTCGCTGTAATTGCGATTTGCGATCGGGACGCCGAGGACCAGGTCGTCCTGATTCGTATGGCGATAGACCAATGTATAGAACGCCGCAAGGAGCGTCATAAACAGCGACACACCTTCATTGCGACTAAAAGTTCTCAGTTCTTCAAGAAGTTCCGGTGAGAGCGTTGTTCTGTAATTCGCACCTTTGTATGTTTGAACGAGCGGACGCTGCCGGTCGGTTGGAAATTCCAGCAACGGCTCGGCACCGGTTAACTTTTCGCCCCAGAATTCAAGCTGTTTTGCGATCTCCTCTTCCGCTAACGGCCCGCGCTGCCATGAAGCAAAATCTGCATACTGAAGTTTCAATTCCGGAAGATGAACATCAATACCTTGCGTAATGCCGGCATAAACCTCGCTCAGCTCCTCAAAAAAGACCGCCAGCGACCAGCCGTCGCTTATCACATGATGCATCGTTACGAGCATCACATACTCGTCATCTTTCAATTTCAGAAGCTTTGTGCGAAACAATGGCGAGGTCGCAAGATCGAATGCATGCGAAGCTTCTTCGGCAGCCAAAGTAGGAACTTTCGCGTCTCGTTCTTCGTCGGACAAATCGGAAATATCGACCACAGGCAGGTCGCACCGAAGCTCAGGGATAATTTCTAATGATGCTTCGCCGTTTACCGTTTGTACGGTAGTCCTGAGCGACTCGTGCCGCACGATCAATTTATCGAGTGCCTGTCGAAGAGCGTCAATATCGATCTCGCCATCGATCCGCATTCCGAACGGAATATTGTAGGCAGCACTGTTTGGTTCGAGTTTGTCCAGGAACCACAGGCGCTGCTGTGCAAACGAAAGAAGAATGCTATCACTTCGAGGGACAAGCGGTATTGCGTTTGTCTTCGATGTCGGACACCCATCGTCAAGCTTTCTCGCGATATCATAGATCGTCGGCGTGTTGAATAGATCGGCTACTTTTAATAGAACACCTGTCTCTGTCGCGACCTTCACGAGCGCCTGTGTGGCGAGCAGCGAGTGGCCGCCGAGATCGAAGAAGTTGTCGTGGATGCCGATGTTGTTAACACCGAGCATCCCGCTCCAGATCTTTGCAACTGTTTTTTCGGTCTCTGTCGTCGGAGATTCGTACCCTTCTCGCGTCGTCGATGCATCTCGTTCCGGTGCAGGCAAAGCTTTTCGGTCCACTTTGCCATTCGGTGTCAGCGGTATTTGTTCAAGCTGAACAAAGGCGGACGGAAGCATATAATCCGGCAGTTTTTGCTTCAAAAACTTTCGCAGTTCTTCCGTATCGATCTTTGATCCCGAAGCACTAACAACATATGCCGCAAGACGCTTGTCGCCATCTTGTTCGTGTGCTGTAGCTACCGCCTCACGAACATTTGCGAACTGCCCTATCACCGATTCGATCTCACCAAGCTCGATGCGGAAACCTCGAATTTTTACCTGATCGTCGATGCGTCCGAGATAGTCGATCGCGCCGCTCGGCAGATAATGAGCCATATCACCTGTTCGATATAAACGGGCATTTGCTTTATCACTGAACGGATCCGTGATGAAACGCTCCGCCGTCAACTCAGGCCGATTTAAATAACCTCGAGCCACACCGGCACCGCCGATATACAACTCACCTGCCGCATCTTTTTTCACAGGATTTAATGTCTCATCGAGAATATGCATCGTGGCGTGCGAGATCGCACCTCCTATAGGCATAATTCCCGAGGCATTTGTAATGGGCGAATCGACCGGGAAAAAAGAAATGATGCCTGTCGTTTCCGTTTGCCCATACATATTTACAATGCGGGCGGGCGGCTTGAATATGGAAGACAGTTCATTTACAACCGACGCCGGAAACGGTTCGCTGGCGGACAGCAGCAGGCGAACATTGTTCTCGGACATTTTATTTCCGAGTGCGTGAATACAGCTCCGCCAGAACGAAGGCACAAAATCCAAAATCGTCACACCTTCTTGTAAAATAAAATCAAAAAGCGATTGCGGGTCTCTGAGGCGCTCAGTTGAGGCGATAACAACCGATGCCCCGAGCGACAGCGGAACCATCAACTGCCTCACCGACGATGAAAAAGAGATCGAGGCTGAATGCAAATATCGATCACTTGCTTCAAGACCTAATGCTGACGGAAGGGAGCGAACATAACTGCATATGTTACTATGCGTGACAATAACGCCTTTTGGATTGCCCGTTGTTCCTGAAGTGTAAATTACATAAGCAGCGTTTGTAGGATCGGCAGAAATATTCGCAGGTGAATCCGTGTTGGACACCATCCCGGAATTCAAAAGCAAAATATTTTCAATCTTTGCTTCGAAACGTTTGGCGTGCTCATGTTCGGTCAATAAAACTGAAACGCCGGAATCCGTGAGTATGTAATCGAGACGGTCCTGTGGGTAATTTGGATCTAGCGGAACATAGGCTGCTCCCGTTTTTAGAATACCCAATATACCGACCGCCATACTTACCGAACGGTTCACACAGATTGAGACCAGATCACCGCTCTTCACACCGAGGGCTTGCAACCTACTCGCGATGCGGTTTGCCGCTTCGTTTAATTCGAAATAGTTTAAACGATTGCCGTTGTCATCGATCACCGCAACCGCAGATGGAATGCGCTTCGATGTCTCTTCGATTATTTGGTGAATGCAAAGGTCTTCAGTCACTGGGTGTATTTCATTTCCCTTTTCGGAAACAGCTTTTTTCGTTCGAGAGTCTGTGATTTGCGGAGATGTCTTGGCTCGCATATGCCTAATTCAAGACTTCATTGATCAACGTGCAGAACCTTGCCCGTTCTTGGTTTAAACCAATGTCCTACAAAGGAAAAGACGCCTAATAGAAAGCCAAATCCATACGAAAGATGCAAAATTGCGAAACTGAGTGAAACCATTGGCAACAAAGCTATTTTGGCTTTTCCGGCAATAACAGTAGCGGCAAAATTTGCGATCACATAGCTCAAAACCACACAGGCAAAAGTCCATCGCCCAAAAGGCGTCAATAACGATAATATCGCCGTCACGATCAAAGATGTGACAAAAAGAAGCGGGACAAATTGACGCATGCTCATCTGCTGCGGATGCATTTGCAGGACGCGCACTTTCCAATATCCATACTGAAAATATTGCCGCCAAAGAGTTATAAAGGAGCTGCGATTATAATAAATCGATTTGATCTTGGGCGAGAGCAAAATTTTCTCGCCGCTTGCTCGAAGCCTGTAATTAAATTCGTCGTCCTGATTTCTGACGAGTTCTTCGTTGAAAAGACCGTACCTGTCAAATATCCTTTTAGGCCATGCTCCGAGATAAACAGTATCAACATATTCTTCACTATCAGAATAATGAAACCGCGCATTTCCTATTCCAAATCGTGAGCTGGTCGCGATCGCAATTGCCTGTCCGGCTAAACCTTCAGAAACTGCATTCATTTTTCCACCCGCATTGGCGGCTCCGGTACGCAACAATGCATCAACGCATTCGGCTACATAATCCGGCTCGACAATTGTATGCCCGTCAACGCGAACTATGATCGCACCCTTGGCAGCGCCCAAGGCCAGATTCAAACCCGAAGGAGCGATCTTTTTGACATTGTCGACAAAGCAAACCGGGATCGTCGATTCGCCCGCGATTTGTTCGGCAAGCTGTCGAGTGTTGTCTGTGCACATTCCATCGGCCAAAATGATCTCCATTCGCTCTTTTGGATAGGTCTGTTCAAGCAGCGCTCCCAAACTTCTAAGAATAAAATTCCCTTCGTTGTGAACAGGCATTATTACCGAAACAAATGGTTGTAATTGTGCGTCTGTTTTATTTATTTCCGACATTCAACGTGTTTCCAACGCAGCCTTTTCTTCCGCCGACAACTCACAGATCACAGCCCGAAACTTCCCTCGGTTGGTTCTTGGCACCGACTCGACTTCTTCAAATTTCACCTCGATATCTCCCATCCTTTCACGGATGCGTTCTGCTAACACATTCAAGGTGTCTTTAGTAAAGTCGTGGGCCGGAACATATTTAACATTGACCTGCTTCAGTGTTTTCTGAATGATCTGTGCCTCAGTTATAGGAAACCCACTCTTAAAGATCGGGTCTAATCGCCCAACACGTCTTCCATCAGCAGTGTATAAGAGGTCATCGCTTCGGCCCTCGATCTTTTCAATAAGCGGCAATTTTCTTCCGCAATCACACTTCGCGTCCGAAAGTTTGCCGGCGTCGCCGACCCTGTATCTGATAAGAGGCATGTCGGCATTGATCAAGCCCGTACAGATAAAGTCAGAAGAATCATCACCACTTTC
>JANMDA010000260.1:0-9755 GCA_031376085.1 Chloracidobacterium sp. | reverse complement strand
CGTCGCGGTTGCCGTCGGTGTAGACGTTTCCGTAGCAGTTGGAGTAAATGTTTCCGTCGCGGTCGGCGTAGGTGTAAATGTTTCTGTCGCGGTTGCCGTTGGCGTAAACGTTTCCGTTGCTGTCGGCGTTGGAGTAAATGTTTCCGTAGCTGTCGGCGTTGGAGTGAACGTCTCCGTTGCCGTAGCGGTCGGAGTAAATGTTTCCGTAGCGGTTGGCGTCGGAGTAAATGTCTCTGTAGCTGTTGCGGTCGGGGTAAACGTTTCGGTAGCTGTCGGCGTAGGAGTGAACGTTTCCGTAGCTGTTGCAGTCGGAGTAAATGTTTCCGTAGCGGTTGGCGTTGGAGTGAAAGTCTCTGTTGCCGTAGCGGTCGGAGTAAATGTTTCCGTAGCTGTCGGCGTCGGAGTAAATGTCTCGGTTGCCGTAGGTGTTGGCGTAAACGTCTCAGTTGCAGCGGGCGTAGGCGTAGATGTTTCTGTCGCCGTTGCGGTTGACGTTGCGGTGGACGTCGGCGTCGGAGTGAAAGTCGCGGTGTTTGTTGCCGTGGCGGTTGCTGTATTCGTCGGCGTAAATGTAGGCGTGTTTGTCGCCGTCGGTGCACTCGATGAACCGATCAGGAAAAAGCCGAGCGAAGTGATCGAATTCGACGTTATCGTAGAGCCGGGAACTATCGTCGGGCCGCCGATTGAATCGTACGATCCTGTTTGCGTTGCCGATCTACCGATCAGATTTCCGGCCGCAACCGACGAGTCTGTAAGCCGAACCGCCGTATTTGTAAGACTTCCGGCACCAGAGGACGAAGCGGCCCAATGGCGGTCCGTTCTCAGCGAAAAGATGCCGCTTCCGGCCGTGCCGCCGGCATTTGTGTCAAAGACTTCAGCCTTGACAGTAAGAGTGCCGCCCGCTCCGGTCGTCGGGTTGACCATTTCAAACGGGTTATAACCGCCCTTTCCGACCGGGAATACAAATGTGCTGCCCGTTGGCTGGCTGGCCTGAAAAACACGCGAGATCGGCCCGTTGATATAAGATGTTGACGAACCACCAGTAATCGCACCGACAACGGTATTTGTAACCGTAAGAAGATTTGTGTTTGTAGTCGTAACTTTGCCGCTTGTCAGATTGAGTGTACCCGAAACATTTTCCGGAGAGTTGAGTGTTATGCCTCCGCTCGTGTTATTTATTGTGAGGTTTCTAAATGTGGTTGCCGCCGAGCCTCCGATAGTTTGGGCTGACGAGCCGTTGAAAGTAACGGTGGCAGTCGATGAACCGGCAGAAAGAGTACCGCTGTTAGACCAGTTGCCGCCAACGGTCATATTGATGGTATTTGTGCTCTGATCGAGAGTGCCGCCTGATGCGATCGTGACGCCGCCCGAAAGAGTATGTGCATTTGTCCGCAGCCTGGCGGTTGGAGAGTTAGTCGAATTTACAGCAACGTTTGCGATGGTGATTTCGCTATTTACCTGAAATATTTGGCTGGCAGTCGTTGAGGCATTACCAAACTGGAATGTTCCGCCGGTAATACTTTTTGTACCACCGCTTCGAATCAGTAGATCGCCGCCCGTCGTTGCGGATCCCGGGGCGGTTCCGTTTGCAATTTGAAATTCAACGGTTCCTCCGCTCATCGTGAGATTAGAGGCAGCGGCAATGTCAAAGCTTGCGTTACCAGCACTTCCACATCCTACGGTACAAGTCCTTACCGTTCCGTTTGAGACGGTAAGCGTTCCCGTCGTATTAAGTATTCTCCCGCTGAAGCTCAGCGTTCCACCCTGCACATCTACCGTGCCTGTATTTGTTAAGGCGTTTCCCGATGCGGTTCCAAATGTTGCGGAACCAGAGCTTACTCTAACCAATCCATTGTTCGTACTTGAAAATGTTGTGCTGGTGCTAAGTGTTCCGCCATTGACCCATACTCCTGCCGTGGAAGGAATTGTCGGCGAGGCATTGAATTGGGCACTCGCAGAAGCGTGAGTAAGTTTGAGCAGGCCATTTGTTAACGTCAATTGACCTGACATGCTCATCGGCCCGGTTGCTTCCAAAATATTGCTTTGGCTCGTTCCCTTGTTTACAGTAATGCTGCTAAATGCAGTGGTTGCACTGCCGCTGATGGTTTGAAGTGTAGTGTTACCGTTGAAGTTGATTGTACTGGTGCTTGCTGTAAACGTTCCGTTGTTTAACCAATCGCCGGCAACGTTGTGTGTAAGTGCACCTGCCGCGAATGTCGATCCAGTTCCGATAGTGACATCACCCCCGATCGTCATGCCACTGGCAGCGGTAGCGCTCGCTGTTCCAGAGGTTGTGAGATCGCCATTGATCGTAGTTACGCCCGTCATCGTCTTTGCAGCACTGCCGCTGAGGGTCAGGTGATGATAAGTGACGCCCTTTACTGTTTGAGCCGCACCATTATAATTGACCGTGTTGCCGCTTCCACTAGCTACCAAGGTGAATGTAGCCGATGTGCCGCCGATATTCAGAATCGAATTAGCACTGGCAGCCTGCGTCAGTGTGCCGGAACCGGCCAAGGCCGTTGCGACGGTGAGCGTATTGTTGTTGGTATAAGTTCCGTTGACAGTTACGCTCGGGATAACGTTTGTGGTAGTAGTTCCACCAATGGTCTTCGCGGAGCCAGAGAAAGTGTGGACGCCTGTGCTGGCCGTATAGGTTCCGTTATTCGTCAGATTTCCTGCGATGCTAAAAGTTGCAGCTCCATTCTCAGTTAATGTGCCGTTGATCGTAACGTCAGATCCAAATGCAAGTGCGGCAGCGGCACTCTCGGTTATTGCTGCGCCGACGCCAATTGTCACAGCACCCGTAAAGGTTTTAGTGCCGGTGGCTGAAGCTATCGATAAAGTTCCGCTTGTTCCGCCGCCGACCGTGGTCGTGCCCGTCACCGACAGAGCGAAAGCCCCCGTGGTTAAAGTCGTGCCGTCTCCAATATTAAGGTCGCCGCCGATGGCAAATGCAGCTCCGGTAGTTGCAGTTGCCGTACCGGTCAGGGTCAAGTCGTTGCCTATGGTGGTAGTTGCTCCTAAGGTCTTCACTCCTCCGCCGGAAAGAACGAGGTTGTTGTAAGTCACGACTGCAATCGTCTGGGCGGCCGCGTTGGTGTACCCTACTGTTCCCGTGGCCGGCGTAAATGTTCCGCCAGAAGTGCTTGTGACCGTACCGGCAAGGCTAAAATTTAGCGTACTTGAGCCGCCGTTCAATGTGCCTGCAGTTCGCGTCCATGTGCCGGAGAATGTATGCGTCAGGCCGCTTCCGAGACTCAGTGTGCCGCCCGATCCGTTGATGGTCAGGCCGCCGCCATTGACATTGCCTGTGAGGGTTGCGGTGCCCCCGCCTTTTGTCATGGATACCAAGCCCGTAGTAGTAAAGCCCGCAATATCATGTGCAGTTCTTGAACCGCTTATCGTTACTGCATTGGAACCAAAATCCAAAGTTCCGCCGTTTGTATTTGTAAGGAAATCCTGCACGGTCAACGCACCGCTCGCCGTGGCTGTGCCTGTTCCGCTAAATTTCAAGTTTTGGTAGGTCAGCCCTGCATCAATAGTTGGCGAAATATTTTTGTATTCAACAGTGCTTCCCGAATTTAGCGTCCTGGTTTCAAAACTCGCGTAATTTCCGGCAAACGTCGCTGCATCGACCAGCAAGGTGTCGGTGACGGCAAGCGTATTTGTACCGCTTCCGGTTAAGACGGAACCGCCCGGATCAAAAATTCCGGTTGTGACCGTGAGAGTGCCAAGCATCGTTCGGCTTTGGCCGAGAGTCAGTGTTTGGCCTACGGTCAGCGTCTCGGTTATGTTAGTGAGGCCCGAACCGGAAAGCTCACCGCCTGTGGTCTTTGAATTTCCGCTGTAAGTTACGTTGTAAGCTCCCGAACCCTGAAGCGTTCCGGTCATCGACCCGCCTGTTACGGCGATATTCGATGTTGTAAGCATTGAAAGATTGGTCCCGGCTGCGAACGTTCCCGCAGTCAGATTTACTGTTCCCTGATTCTCATTTGCGGCAGCAACAAGGGTTTTTGTGCCTCCGCCGCTGATGTTTAGAATGCCGTAAGAGCCGCCGCAAACATTCTGAGCACTCGCACTGCCATAAGTTACTGTACCGCCTGCGTTACTCGTAATGATTCCGCCACAGGTGACAGGGCCGTTTACTGTCAATACGCTGCCGCCTATTGTGAAAGGTGCCGCCGAGCCGATGTCGAGCGTGCCGGATACGGTCGCGGTTGCACTTAAAGTCTTTGTACCGGTGCCGCTCGTCGTCAGGTTGTTAAACGTAGATGTGGCACTGATGGTTTGTGCGCCTCCGCCAAAGTTGACGGTTCCTGTTCCGGCGCTGAAATTCGTTCCGGTGCCAGTCCATGCCGTGCCGGTGAAGTTTGCGTTAAGCGTACTTGATCCGCCATTCAAAGTTCCGTTGGTCAGAGTAACGGCTCCCGTAAAGGTATGTGTTAAAGCAGTGCCGAGGTGGAGCGTTCCGCTGACTCCATTAATCGTTAGACCACCACCGCTTACATTGCCTTGAAATGTCGCAGTCCCGCCGGTCTTTGTCATCGAAACCAAGCCGGTTGTCGTAAATCCGGCAATGCTCTGGGTTGCGGTTCCCGTCAGTATGACAGCGCCCGTACTGGATGTTAGTGTGCCGCTGTTAGTGAAGTTTCCGTTAAAAGTAAGATCGTTTGCTCCGGGAGTGAGCGTTGCTCCGCCACTGATCGAAAGATTGCCGTTGAATGTGAGGTCTGTTCCAAGCGTGGTTGCGCCGCCGGTGATGCTCAGATTGTTAAAACTGGTAAAGATAGTTGCGGGGAGAGTATTGGTTGCTGTCAAGGATACCGATCCGGTTGAGGGCGTCCAGGTATTTCCCGAAACGGTGTTTACCGCAAAGCTGCCGGTATTCAAGGTAGAACCGGCGCTCATGGTGATTACGCCGGGAGCGGGACTCGCAAGCGATGAACCCAATGTTACGCTTCCTGCCGTGACGGTTGCTCCGCTTTGAAAAGTGATAGTGCCGATTCTGTTTGAATTGCCGTCGCCGCCAAGTTGGATATTACCCGTAACAGAAAGTGCTGGACTGCCGGTTGCTGCAAATGCGATAGTCCCCGCACCTCCAGTCACCGTGTTATCGCCGCCGAGTTTCATACTGGCGGCAACCGCGTTAGTGACATTGACTGTGAGAATAGCACCATTCCTTACCTGAACGGTGTCGGCACTTGTCGGCTGGCCGCCTCCGGTTCCGCAGGTTAGGGCGCTCCAGTTAGCGTTTGAACTGATTAAGCAGGCTGTAGCAAACATCGCAGCCGGCTCTACTGGGGCAGTATTGGCTTCATTCTCTGATTCTGTCAGGGCGCTGTTCTGCTCTGTCGACTCATAGCCGAAAAGCGACGCGATCGAGTCGATAAAAGCATAACCGGTGCCTGTTGAGGCATTTGCGGTAAGGGCCAGAGCGAGTCCGATGAGGACTGCAGATGCGCTGCTGCGAACCAATGAAAGGCAGGACGAATGTTTATGGATGGACATAAATTTAACCACTTTAGCTAATTCTTTTGTTGGCACTTAGGGTCGAATAACAGTTTTCGAAAATAGGTGAAATAGTCAGTAAAAGCAATAAATACAGGTATTTACTATCCGATTTTCATTTTAAATTTGACTAAAAAAAAACTGTTAAATTTGTCGAAAATGCGCGGATTTTGCGCATATTCGACTAGAAAACACACACGCAATCAAACATTTTTTCCAAGAAATTCCAATTTCTTTCGACCTATTCTAAGCGCAAAATGGCCGGCATCACTTAAATTGCCAAAGTGATAACCTGCCTTAAAGATCAGTTTTGGAAAAACGTATCTGCTGCGACTACTCCTCGACATATTAATCCCTCCAAAGACAGCTTCAGCCTGCCAGATTTACGATTCTCGTAGTAGAGAGGGTTTGATAAGTATACTGTCGTTAACAGCCATTTACATCAGGACTAACGACAGTTTTTTTTGGCGTGAAGTTTGACTATGTTGAGGGTCGGAGTATCAGACAAATGTGCCAGTCGGATAGTTGATTATGTCAGGTTGAATGGCGTGCGATAGAATTTTACTTGTCGGAACGTTCGAGTTCGAGATTAATGGCTAAGCGGTAAACAGCAGCGGATTCTACTTCAATCTCCTTGGAGGTGGACTTGTCTTTGTATTTGACGGTGAAGCGGTATTTAGCCGGGCCTTCGGGCTGGCGAAAAATGAACTCGCCGTAGATGTTTGTATAGATAGCGGGAAATGAGCGTGTTGTGCCATCTTCATGGAGCTTTTCGACCTCGACTTTAGCTCCCGTGACACTCGTTCCGTTCTTAAAAAACACGCTGCCTTGAATTATAACGAGCGTGCCTTTATCTACTATTAGGATAAGCCGGTCGCCTAGATCGACGGTCTTATTGCTGCGAACCTCAATATTGTAACGGATCGCCGAACTATAACCCTTTGCATCAAAAATGAAGTTGTAAACGCCCGGTTGGAGGCCGCTCAGTGTAAATTCGCCCTTGCTATTCGAGGTGGCTGACCTAATATCCTTTGAATCCTGCCGAGCAGTAACGGTTACCCCTGATATAGTATCGCCGCGAGAGTTTCGTATCTTGCCTTTCGCTCCGCCCGTGGATTGTGAGTAAGTCGTTAGCGGCAAGCAGAAAGCAGCAATAAGCAGGCAAAAAGCAACTAGAAATACCCTTTGCGGCCTTTGCGTCTCTGCGGGAGAAGGTTTCCCGCAAAGACGCAGAGACCGCAAAGTAAGAAAATTTCTAGTTCTGAGCATGAAGCTTTGATTCAGACTTGTTTAGACGCATTTCGTCCGCTACATCATTGATGATGTCGTCGAGGCTGCGGGTTGGCTGGTAACCGATCATTCGTTTTGCTTTTTCGAGCGAAGGAATACGTCTTTGCATGTCCTCAAAGCCTTCGCCATAGGCTTCAGCATAGGGAACATACTTGATCTCGCTTGTGCTTGAGGTGAGGGCGATGGCCTTTTCCGCGAGTGCATTTATGGTTACTTCGGCATCGCTGCCCATGTTGATGACCTGGCCGAAACATGCCGTGTTTTCCATCATTGCGGTGAGGCCCGTGATGACGTCCGAAATATGGCCGAAACATCGCGATTGTGTGCCGTCACCGTGCACTTCGATCGGCTCGTTTTTTAATGCGGCCTCGACAAATCGCGGCACTACCATGCCGTATTGCCCGGTTTGACGCGGCCCGACGGTGTTAAATAATCGAGCGATCATCACAGGCAAACGCGTTTCCTTGTAATGGGCAAGGGCAAGAAATTCGTCAAGCGTTTTTGCGCACGCATATGCCCAGCGATGCTTATCTGTGGCTCCGGTGAGCAGATCATCATCTTCGGTAAACGGCACGGACACGCCTTTACCGTAAACTTCCGAAGTGCTGGGTATCAGCACGCGTTTACGGTATCGCGAGCAGTATTTCAATATCACATCAGTGCCGTGGAATATCGTTTCGATAGTTTTAACAGGCTGCTCCATTATCAGGCGGACGCCGACGGCGCTTGCCATATGATAAACACGATCGCTCTCGCGGATAAGATGTTCCATCAGGCTTGCATGGAGGACAGTATCGATGATCGTCTTAAAATTAGGGTTATCCTCGAGATGAGCGATGTTCGAATAGCGACCGGTCGAGAGATCATCGATGACAACGACTTCGTGGCCTTCGGCAAGCAGCTTGTCGGCAAGGTGGCTTCCAATAAATCCGGCACCGCCGGTGATAAGGATCTTCATAATTTCCTATTTATCATTAACGACCGATGCAAAATAAGCAACGGTTTTCTTCAACCCTTCGGCAAGCGGAATTGTCGGCGACCAGCCTAACAAACTTTTTGCACGTTCGATATTCGGCTGCCGCTGCTTCGGATCGTCCTGCGGCAGGGTCATGTATTTGATCTGAATCGGCTTGCCGATCGCTTTACCGACCTCGTCGGCAAGCTCGTTCATTGTGAACTCGCCAGGATTGCCCAAATTTACGGGCAGGTGAATATCATCGCCCGTCGCGTTCATCAGCTTCACGATGCCGTCCACCAAGTCGCTGACATAGCAGAACGAACGCGTCTGTTCACCCGTGCCGTAGATCGTCAATTCTTCGCCGCGTAAGGCCTGAACTATGAAGTTCGACACGACACGGCCGTCATTTTCGAGCATCCGTTCGCCGTAAGTATTGAAAATACGCACGATACGCGTATCGACTTCGCCCTGCCGGTGATAATCCATCATCAGCGTCTCGGCGACGCGTTTGCCCTCGTCGTAACAGCTCCGCAGGCCGATCGGGTTTACGTTGCCCCAATAACTTTCCGTCTGCGGATGCTCGACCGGATCGCCATAAACCTCGGATGTCGATGCCTGCAAAATACGAGCTCTCACACGTTTTGCCATGCCCAGCATGTTGATCATGCCCATGACGTTGGTCTTTACAGTCTTGATCGGATTGTACTGATAATGGACCGGCGAAGCGGGGCAAGCGAGATTATATATTTGATCGACCTCAAGCAGGATCGGTTCGGTAACATCGTGGCGGACAAGCTCAAACGCATGATCATCAAGTAAATGAGCGATGTTTGCTTTGCGCCCGGTGAAAAAGTTATCAAGACAGATAACCTCATTACCGTCATTTAGAAGGCGTTCGCAAAGGTGCGATCCAATAAACCCGGCTCCGCCGGTGACTAAAATACGCATAGCAATAATCGATCAGAGGAAAAAAGAAAACGATGAAACCAAGACTTATTGTCCATTTTCCGTTTTCAGTTGTCCATAAGTTGAGTTGGTTTTTGAAGAACGTAACGTTATTTTGGTTTACGGCTTAGATCCCAAGCTGGATAATGATCGAAATACATTCCTCTCGCATGAGCTTCGTTAAGAAGTCTATCGTGCTTTTTTATTCTTTCCGCAGGTGTCAATTTTAGATTTTCGATCAACTCTTCCATATCGACACCAAATTCTTTAGCTTCGTAAGCCTTACTGCCCAGCGGTGGATTTCGTAGATATTCTTCCCAATTCTCTCTTAGTTTCATATAAGTCCTTTTTACGGCAATTCGAGCGCCGCTGCACGTTTTTCTGCCTTTTCGGCGTCATTGGGTCGGCCGTATTCGTAGATCGCGCTTTCCCAGGTGCCGTACATGGCGTTCGGGATAATGATGTATTGTTTTCCGAATAGATCTTTGGCTTTATCAGTTTCTCCGAAGCGATCCGCAACCGATTTTTTCTCGAAAACGCTCGAATGGTCGTCGAGGTTGTCGCCTATTGAGAGAACAATTCGGTATTTTTGCAATATGAACTGGCGTCGAGGTTCTTTAGTTGAGATCGGCTTGTGTTCTGAGTCGAGCTGACGAAGCAGCAGGTTCTCGGCGGAAACATCCATTAGTCCGACATTCTTCAGGTTCTCAATCGTAGCTTGTTTCTGAGACTCTTCTCGATTTGAAACAAAAAACACTTTTACGCCTTTTGAATTTGCATAGTTAAGAAGATCGACCGCTCCGGGAATCGCCTTTGCCTTTTGCATCATGACCCATGAATTCCAATCTTTCGAGTTAAATGCTGTGCGGTTTTTAACCTGATTTGCTTGGCCCGGCGAATTGTCCAAAACGGTTTCATCAATATCAACCATAATGGCTCTCGGCTTTTTTTGCTCGGCTTTAGGTAGTCTCTTGAAATTCTTCTTGTCAAAGTCGGCATCGAGCTGCCAACGTGCGAGGTTATATGCCTGATATGTCAAAGCACGATATTC
>JANMDA010000248.1:0-11384 GCA_031376085.1 Chloracidobacterium sp. | reverse complement strand
GTGGTTCGTTACAACGACCGTTTGCAGGCGACTGACGACAAGATACGCGAGCTGCAGGAAAGATTTGGCAAGATATCGATCAACGATTCAAATCTTTGGGCGACGCAGGCTATCCCTCACGCGAGGCAGTTTAAGAATATGCTCGAACTTGCACGCGTTATCACGCTCGGAGCATTGAATCGCAACGAATCGCGCGGAGCACATTACAAGCCGGACTTTCCGGAACGCGACGATGAGAATTTTATGCAAACGACCATCGCTGAATATTCGGCCGAGGCTCCAGTTCTATCTTATGAGCCTGTCGATGTCTCAATGGTCGAGCCGCGAAAACGTGATTATTCGAAAGGAAAAAAATGACTACGACCGCTCACATAGAAAAAAAGCGTCTCGAAAATCCTCCTGCCAAGATCAAGTTCAAAATACAGCGGCGAGAGAAGGAGGGGGCGCCGACTCATTTTGAGACTTTTGAACTTCAATACCGCCGCAATCTCAATGTCATTTCTGCGCTTATGGAGATTCGTAAGAATCCGGTCACGGTCGAGGGCAAGCAGACAACACCGCCGGTTTGGGATATGTCGTGTCTTGAACAGGTTTGCGGTATCTGCACTATGGTGATCGACGGCAAGGTGCGGCAGTCGTGTTCGGCGTTGATCGATGATCTGCTGCTTGCGTCAAATTCGGACACGGTTACGCTTGAGCCGATGTCGAAGTTTCCGAATGTCCGTGATCTTAAGGTTGACCGCTCGAAGATGTTCGATCATCTGAAACAAGTTAATGCATGGGTCGAGCTTGACGGAACATACGATCTCGGGCCCGGGCCTCACATTCCGAACGAAACGGCGCAAGAGCGATACGCATTATCGCGATGCATGACCTGCGGCTGCTGTCTCGAAGCCTGTCCGCAATACGGCGACGACAATTACATCGGCCCGCAAGCCATCGCACAGGCGCGGCTCTTCAATATGCATCCGGTCGGCAAGATAGAAATGGACGAACGTCTCAACGGATTGATGGGCGAAGACGGCATCACAAACTGCGGCAACGCTCAGAATTGCATCAAGGTCTGTCCGATGAATATTCCGCTTACAAAAGCGATCTACGAAACGAACCGCGATATTACTGTTAATGCTCTTTTTGGCTGGCTGAAGAAATGATGATCTCTATCGCGATAGATTAACCCGCCCGTTCCACTTGCCGCCGTTACGGGCCGCTCCGGTCAAGCGGCGGCCGTCACTTGAGATCTTCAATCGATAAACGTCCGTCATCACCAGAACATTATTCGGATCATCCTTGCCGTAACCAGTCAGGTTGATATCACCAGTTGTGGGGTCATACTTTCCACGAACGAATTCAATGGCAGAAAGGCCGACCTTATCAGCTTTGTCAGGCCGTACCGTGCGGCGCAATGTCCATTTGACTTGCCCGTCGAGATCGTTTCCGTTTAGGGTTAAAGTGAGATCGAATACTAATAATGTCCCGGACGCAGTACTCCACTCACCTTTCCATTTGCCACCCGGATCGAAGTTGGTAATTTGATTCTCAACTTGTTTGCTCCCACTAGTCGTTGCGGCATTAGCAGTGTTTGCAACGTAGGGTGTAGATGTGACGGTCTGCATCGCTGTTGTTATGTTCTTATTATTATTATTATTTACAACCGTTTCGTTAGTTTTTTGTTGTGTTGTAAATCGATCAAGATTTAGCACTATCAAGGTGGCTGCCAGACCGATACACGTCAGCACAAGCAGTATAATTGCAACATACGGCAATTTCGAAGGAACTCTCGGCTGTGCGGGATCAGGTTGCTGGACTACGGCCGTTTTTGGAGTAGGGATCGGGTTTGGCAGCACCTCGGTTCGCAGGGACGATATGACGTCATGTGCTGCTTCGGTCAGTGCGTTCGGATCTGATCGCTCGACGATATTTCGCAAAGGCGAACCGTCGTCAAAACAGAAAAACAGATCGTCTGAATAAACCTTTTTACAATTCGGACATTCTTTCATCGTGCGAATTGTTCAAAATTACAGAATATTGGTCGATCTATCAAGTCACGGCTTGAGTCCGGGATCGTTCCCAAGATTCTCAAGGTGCTTGACTATCTTTTCGATCAGCCAATTTGGGGTTGATGCTCCGGCAGTGACGCCGACTTTTTCGGCACCGGCCAAGTCGGCATCATTGATCTCTTCTTCGGTTTCTATCAAAAAGCTATTTTCACATTGCTCTTTGCAGACGGCGAGAAGCTTGATGCTGTTCGATGAGTGGCGGCCGCCGATGATGTAGAAGACGTCAACCATTCCGGCGAGTGCTCTTGCGGCTTCTTGACGGTCGCGGGTGGCTGAGCAGATGGTATTGACGATCTGCACTTCGTCGTGGGTGCGGGATTTGATCGCTTCGGCGGTGTCGAAGAATGTCTTCGCTTTGATCGTCGTTTGCGAGACGACCAGAGGATGCCGCAGCCACGGCAGGCCGGCGACCTCGGTCTCGTCTTTTATGACGAACGCATGATCGGGAGCGTAGCCTTTGACGCCGATCATTTCGGGATGGTCAGGGCTGCCGACAATGATAACGTGGCGATCCTGTTCGGCGGCGCGGGCAGCGAGCTTTTGAACTCGTGTTACAAAAGGACACGTCGCATCGACGACCTTTGTCGCTTTTTCTTCCAACTCTTTCTGCACCTGAGGCGTTACGCCGTGCGCCCTGATGACGGCAGTTTCTCCATGGCCGATCTGAACAGGCTCGCTGATGGCGGTCACACCTTCGTGTGCCAGCCGCTGCATTTCCTGTTTGTTATGGATCAGCGGGCCGAGGCTGCGGACCGTTTCGCCATCGGCCAGAGCGTCCTCAACCATCTCGACCGCACGTTCAACGCCGAAACAAAATCCGTATTCATCTGCCAACAGTACTTGCATTTTTGTAAAACCTTAATTAAATTGGCTAATTACACCACGTCCTGATTCAATTCTAACAAATGGATAACGGAAATGAAATAACCTCAAGGCATTGCCGGTTTCTGAACGAGGGCTATTTTCATAAGCTCTACGAAGCTTTCATCGCGGCCTTTTCCGATTATGTTATTCCGTTTGCTTTGACCGAGACGCAGTTTCGAAATCATATAAATTTGAACGCGGTCGATCTTGAACGGACAATGGGATATTTTGAGGGCGACAGGCTTATCGGGTTTTCGCTCAATGGTTTTGGCGAGTGGAATAGCAGGCCGACGGTGTACGACGCCGGCACCGGTGTGCTCCCTGATTTCCGACGGCAAGGCGTGAGTGAGCGAATGTTCGAAACGATGATCCCTAAATTTATAAGTGAAGGGATAGAGCAGTGGCTTCTCGAAGTGATCGCTACAAACTCAGCAGCTATCAAATTATACGAAAAGTTAGGTTTTAGCTCGGTTCGCGAACTCGTTCTTTTACAATTCGATACTAAAATAATTGCATCCGGCAAAATGCCCGGCAACATTGTAATACATGACATCGACGTTCCCGATTGGGAGCTACTGACGACATTTTGGGATGGCAATACATCATGGCAGAATTCGGTTGCCGCAGTCGAGCGAAGCCGGCACATGAAGAGGATTCTCGGCGCGTACCTGAACGGGAAATGTGTCGGTTATATCGTTTTTTCTTCAAAATTTGGGCGAGTTGCACAACTTGCCGTTCACAAACATCACCGGGGACAGGGCATAGGCAAGGCGCTTATGGTGGCGATGCAGGCCGAGACGGACGCAGGCTTTTCTGTGCAGATCATAAACCTCGACAAATCAATAACGGGAGCAATGAGTTTTTTTCGCAAGCTCGGATTTTACGAAACGCTCGGCCAGTATGAGATGTCGATGCAGATGTGATTACCGCACAGGCTCACGCAAGATCGCGTTGGAGGCAGTTTGCGCAATTGCGGCGGCTTTCGGATTTGAATTGCGAAGGTTTGCAAGCTGACGTAAAGCTTCACCTGTACGGGAGAGCAGACGGACTAGATCGCCTTCTTCGGCGCTCGTGCGGTCAACTAGTTCATCCCATTCCATTCCGGCTGTCCAGCGTTCCGCGGCGGCGGCGGCGGAGTAATTTATTTCTTCCGTCGGCTCGACTCCCATTTTCCATTCGACATTTGAAACGGCCACGACAAGATCTTCGAAATCGGCAAGAATATCGGTCATGTGTCGGGTCGCTCGCATTTCGCCATAGCTGCGGTCGGCGTCAGATGCGACAGAAGCCATCAATCCTGCAGCCTCCGAAATTTTGAGATCATCAAATATTCCTTGCCTAAGGCCTTCGCCCACAAGCAGCGGCCTGTCGATTCGGAGATCTGCGAGCCATTTGCCGCTTTCGGTCACGGTTTCTTGTTCGAAATCCAAGTAGCCGAAATGGGCGAGCACTTTGGCTCTGCGTTCAAACGGCTCCCAAACGTTTTGATTGCGGATCTCGGATTGCGTATTGCGGAATTGGTAAAAACTCTTTTCTGCGATTTGCTGAATCTGTTCAAAGTTTCCAAATGCGTCGAGTAGGTTCAATAAACTCGTATATGTAGCGCGAAAGCGGCTGACAAGCGCGTCGGGCGGTGCTTTGAGTAGCTCGGCGATCTTTTTCGGATTCTGAAATTGTCCCGGAGCAAGCACGACAAAGCCGACATTATCCCTGCCGCGACGTCCGGCACGTCCGGTCATCTGCTGTAATTCGCTCGCGGTCAACGGACGCCAACCGTCATTGCCGCGTGTGTCCGCGTTGCTGGTGACGACCGTTCTTGCCGGAAAATCGACTCCGGCAGCAACGGTCGAGGTCGCAAAGAGCGCGTTTAGGAGTCCTGCTGACATCATTTTTTCGATGAGCAATTTCCATGACGGAATGTGACCCGCGTGATGGGCTGCCACGCCGGATCGGACTATCAGGCCGGCGTGCTTATGATCGGTGATCTCAAGATTCTCGACGACGAATTCGTCAAAGATCTCCTGCCGCTTTGACTGGCGTTCTGGATCAGCACGCTGCGATTTGTCGGCGGAGACCGCCGAAGCCGCCTCATCACAACGCCGACGCGTTGGTAAAAAAACGATTGCCGGCAACAGGTTAAAGCCACGCAGTGCTGTGATCAATTTCGGCGGTGAGATGTCGGAGCTCTGTTGATCCATTAGTTATTTATGCGTTCGTGGAGTAAACGTAACCCGTTGAGCAGCAAATTTTCATCGACAAAATCTATGAGCGTCGTGCTTTCAGCGATTAGTGATGCAAAACCACCTGTGGCGACGACCTTGGAGTTGTCACCGATTTCTTTTTTGATCTTCTGGATCATGCCCTCAACCATCGCAACATGGCCACAGAAAATACCCGATTGAATTGATTCAACAGTCGTGTTGCCAAGGACGCTTCCCGGCTTTTCGATCTCAATCTCAGGCAGCTTTGCAGTGTTCAAATGCAGAGCCTTTGCCATTGTCTTCATTCCCGGAGCAATGACTCCGCCGAGCAACCGACGATCTCTATTTACAACATCAAAAGTTGTCGCAGTGCCTATGCTGCAAACAATGCAAGGAACTCCGTATTTCTCCATCGCGGCAAACGAATTGACCAGCCGATCAGTGCCGATAGCCGAAAGCGGTTGATAGTTTATCTTCATACCAAAATCGAGATCGTTGCGAATCGTAAACGCTTCGATTCCGAAAGCCTGTTGCAGAGCGTCTTTGAGCGAATGTTCTTTCTCCGGCACAACGGAGCAAATAACGGCATTTGAGATCGACGCTTCGCTGCCGAACAGTGACCACAGCTCGTTAGCAGACAATTCGCTGCTTGTAGGGATCGAGAATTTTGAGAGAAGGTGTTCGCTGTCGAAAATGCCGAACTTGGTTGAAGTGTTTCCGATGTCAACGGCGAGAAGCATGGACGGTGTTAACCTTGCAGCGGCAGGCCGTCATAGATGATGTTCCATCCATTTCGGCGGCTGGTTCGCAGGCTTTTGGTGAACCATTCGACGGCGGCATCGGCATCGTCATATATCTGCACGGCCGGATGGTCTTCGCGGGGATCTACTCGGCAAATGGCCGCACCGGCTGACGCGGTCTTGATGCAGAGCAACGCGATCATATCGTTTTTTTGCATAACGGCAGTTCGCATTTCGATGTCGCCAAGCTCATCGCTAAACTCGTCAAATTCGGCGAGATCCTCGTCAAACTCGTCTTCGAGATCGAAATCTGCGTCAAAATCAAATTCGCTGCTCATAATTTTTGCGTAAGTTACAAACTACACCGGAATAAGTGAAAAGTGCAAAGTAAAAAGTAAAAAGTTTTGATTTTTCACGCTTTTAAGTTTCCCTTAGACGCTCCACATCGCCTGCTTGCACAACCCGAAGCGAACCGTGGCCCGTTTGCACTCTCAAAGCGCCATTTTCTTCGAGGCCATCGGTGACGCCTTCGAAACTCTCGCGTTCCAGAGTGACGCGAACGCTCTTTCCGCTAAAATACGACGAACGCCGCCGCCATTCCTCAAGAATCTTTGCGTGTCCGCTCTCGCCGCAAAGGATCACATACCAATAGGCGAGATATTTGGTCAATGCGGTTTCGACGTCGGTACACGTTATCGATCCGGTTGTCGACTCGCTGTCGATCGACGTTGCGGTATCGACGATCTCATCCGGAAAATTTCGCGAGGTCAGATTTATGCCGATGCCGACGATCACTGCCACGCCGATTGTTGTGTCTACAGTCTCGGCGAGAATTCCGCATATTTTTTTTTCACCTATCAGTATGTCATTGACCCATTTGATGTCCGGTTTCAGGTTAAATTCTTTTAACGTGTAGTAAACCGCAACGCCGGTCATCAAAGTGATCAGCGGCAGAAACTGCACATCCATTTTCGGTCGCAGAACAATACTGAAATACAGCCCCGCATCTATATCCGAAACCCAACTTCGTCCGTGCCGTCCGCGTCCGGCAGTTTGCTGACGAGCGATGATGCCTAACCCTTCGTCTGCACCGAGCTTTGCCTGACGAGCGGCCTCGCTGTTGGTCGAGTCGATAGTTTCAAATCTTAGAATATTAAAATTCATCAAAGTGGCTTCCACAGCGAGTCACAATAGTAATTTTTACTGTCAAAGAAATTTTGCTTAATCTCAAAGCCGCTTTCGCGGGCCATTTCTTCGATCATTCGCAGGCTGTATTTCTGCGAAATTTCCATAAAGATCGCTTCCCATTGATCAAAATCGAATGTGCAGTTCAAAGCTTTTACAAACACACTTTGTTTTTCGCGGCTGATAAGAAATGAACGTGCGGCACACTCGACCGGGCGATAGACCGCGTAGTGCGAAAAGTTGTCAAGGTCAAAATCTGCGCCAAGTTCGCGGTTTATGCGTCTTAGCAAATTGAGATTGAACTCAGCAGTGACACCTTCAGCATCGTCATAAGCCCTGACGATCACACGCGGGTCTTTTTGGAGATCGAAGCCGATAAATAAAAGATCGTTCTCATTCATTACGCCACGCAGATTCTGAAAAAATTCGAGAGCCTGATCGCGGCTGAAATTGCCGATGTTCGAGCCAAGGAACAGCAGTACTTTTCGCCGGCCATTGCCGTTGCGAAGCGATTCGAGAATGCGAAAATAATCGCCGGTTCGCGTTTCGATCTTTAGTGAAGGGAACTCAGCAGAGAATTTGGTGGAAAGAGCATCGAGAGCTTCTTGCGAAATATCTATCGGCGAATATGAAATGTCAGCTTTCTGTTTGAGAAAGTGATCGACCAAAACCGCTGTTTTTGTGCCGTCACCGGCTCCAAGCTCGATCAGGTCAAACGATTGCGGATCGCGGATCGCGGATCGCGGATTTTCTGAGTTCTTGGCCTGCCCTCCATTAAAAATATTTTGCAGGATCGCTTCGGCTTGAGTTTCGAAAATCTCAAACTCGCAGTTCGTCAAATAATATTCCGGCAGTTTCATTATTTCCTGAAACAGCCGCGAGCCTTCGTCGTCATAAAAATATTTAGACGAGAGCAATTTCGGCGTTCCGCTCAGGCCGCGCAGGACATCTTCGGCAAATGTCGTTAGTTCAGGTGTGGGCGAGCTATTCATAAATTATTTCGCTAAACGAATCCCCGTAAACTGCCATCTTAAATGCGGGTGAAAGAAATTTCTGTATGATGGACGACTGTGTCCCGCTGGCGTTATCGCCGAAGCACCGCGCAGGACCATCTGGTTGATCATAAATTTGCCGTTGTATTCGCCGACCGCTCCGGCCGCTTTTTTGAAGCCTGGATACGGCAGATAGGCGCTGTTCGTCCATTCCCAACGTTTTCCCCAATCGAATTTCGAATTTGCTGTTTCCCATTCAAACTCGGTCGGAAGCCGCATACTTTTCCATTCGGCGAACGCGGCGGCCTCGTAATATGAAACGTGGCAAACCGGAGCTTCGGGCGGCAACTTTCTCAAGCCGCCCAGTGTGAAATGATGCCATCCATCTGCCTGCTTATGCCAATATAGCGGCGATTCGATCTGATTCTGATTGACCCAATCCCAGCCTTCGGAATGCCACAGCCTGAAATCGGTATAACCGCCTGCCTCGATAAATTCGGCGAATTCGGCGTTGGTAACGAGCCTATCGCTTATCGAAAAATCGTCGAGATAAACCTTATGTCGCGACAGTTCGTTATCGAAACAGAATTCGTTGCCGTTGTAGCCGATCTCGTATATGCCGCCCGCGACAAAGGCAGAACCGCCTGCGTAAGCAGGTGGCTCGGGTGTTGGATCACTTTCAACGTCGTGAGGTGAATGCCGAGTTGATTTCTGTTCCGAGTTCATTCCACCTGCTGACGCAGGCGGTTCCGCCATTTCTTCCGGTGCATAATTTTCCTGATAAGAGGGGAAAAGCGGATTGACGCTGAGCGTGTATTTGAAGTCCGTAAGAAAAAGTTCCTGATGCTGCTGTTCGTGGTTGAGGCCAAGGATTAATAGATCATGGAGGTCGCGGGCGGAAACGCGACTGTTAAGGAGCGTGCCTTCGGCGGACGATGCACGCTCGTTCACACTCGCGTCTCCGCCAGTATTTTCGATCAACTCCAACATTTGCTCATCGACATATTTGCGGTACGCAAAAACCTCTTTTACGGTCGGACGGCTCAGGCTGCCGCGATGGTCTCGCTGGGTGCGCTGGCCGACGGAGTTGTAATAGCTGTTAAATAGGAAACCGAACTGTCCATCGAAAACCTTGTAATCAGCGGCGTGTTTTTTGAGGACCATTTCCTCAAAGAACCACGTCGTGTGTGCGATGTTCCATTTTGGCGGCGAGACATCTACCGTTGGCTGCGGAATGTAGTCCTCGATCTCAAGCGGCTCGCAAAGCTGCTCGGTGTAGGAACGCACCTCCGAATAAAGCTCCGCTAGGCCTTTTTGGCCCGTCGATTGTAATCCTGCTTTCATTTATTTCATTAAATCAAATCCTGTCCCAAAGGTGAAGGTTTTGTTCCACGAACCATGGGACGTATGACACAGTGTGCTACAGCAAGATCGGGTTTAACTGTTGTAATAACTATACTTGCAAGCATAAAGTTATCATTCCGTTGTCCTGGTTGTCCCATTGTCGTGTGGGACAGTGTAAATCATTCTATTCATTGAAGTTAAGGCCTCTTTTTTAGCCGTGTCCCACGATTTTTGAAAAAAAAGTCTTACTATGTCTTACAGCCAATAGTTCGATAACAATTAGATCATAAATTGCACATATTGTCAAGAATTGCACGAATGCAACGCCAAGAATGGCGATCTAATTGCGCAAGCCCACGCGTCAGCAAGGGCGATACACGCAAGTGGGATGTATCGCCCTTACTTACGTGCGGGCTTGTGCAACGCTTCGGATGACTATCGATCCCGCCCTATATTGAGCAGGGCTTCTTTGCAGATCTCCGCGAGATAAATATCAGGTGAGCTGAGATGATCGGAAAGAACCTTTCTGGATGAAGCATCGCCTATAGCCCCAAGGGCGAAAGCGGCTTCGCGACGCACATCGTCGGCTTCTTTGGGATTTGAAAGCACCTTGATGAGAATAGGCAAAGCAATACGGAAAGCCGGAAACGATTTTGTCATAGGCTCTGCATCGGGGTTTTTGTACTTGTATTTTTCGGGCAAAAAATTCTGCGGTGTAACGACACGCCTCATTCCGGTACGAAGGATCTGTGCGATCTGGCCTATTGACCGTGAAGACGAACGTCGAAGATATTCATTAGCCGAGGTTGGTTTTTGTTTTAGCACTTGAACGAGGACAGAAACTCTGAGCAGGACATCGAATGAATTGAGATTGCGGGTCTTGCCAAGAGCAGCAGCCGCCACTGCGCGTACGGAGGCACTGCGGTCTTTTCGCAGGGTTTGGATAAGAGGCTCTGTGACTGAGTAGTAACCGACTTCTCCAAGTGCATATGCTGCTTCGCTTCGCACAAACTCGGCTTTGTCTTTCAAAAGCGGGATTAGCAGTTCGGCGGCATCGGGATTAAGAAGGAATACGACGGCGGAAACAGCGGTGGCACGGACAAGTTCGTTCGGATCATTGATTGCCGGGACGGCTATCCGCGATGCATCTTCTGTCCTGAGGTTTCGGATCGTGAGAAGTGCGTTACGCTTGTCTTCGACTGATCCGTTGGTGATCTTATTTCTAAGATCGTCTAAATTTGATTGGGCAAATGTGTTGGCCGTGGCCAAAAAAAAGACTGCTCCCAAAACGCATAAGCTTAGGCACAGTCTTTTTCGATATTCACGCATGTTCCGCATTTATTTACAATGCAGACTGAACATTGTGCTGTCGCATCTTTTCCCACTCGGTCACCTGGCGCGCGCGGCGGTTTTCGTGAGCGTTTGATAGGGAAACGATCAGGTCATCGATGTGCTTGGGTTGAGATCGTGTGGAGGAGAAGGGTTCGGAATTATAATTAATAGCAACGGCGTCTTGCCGTGTTAGTTTGTCGCCGTTGCGGTTCGGATTCTCGTTAATTCGGTTGACCATCATCGTGCCTCCTTTTTTCGGCAGACGGTCGAACCGCACTTATCGCATCAAGTTTCGCCCGCCTGTAAAACTGGTGTAATAATCATCAAGTTCGTGTTAAATCTCTCCCTGTAATGGGTTTTGTCAGAATATCACCAATTTGGATTTTTTCAAAGGAAAATTAGACATCTGCCGAGCATTTATCTACAATCTGGTTATGACATTCCGGCAAAACAGCCTCGCCCTTAGATAGCCGCTCGTTAAAATCTTTGACGACGCGGCGTAAACTCACAAATCCAACATTTATAGTCTTGGGTCTTAAGTCTGGAGTCTTAAGTCTTCAAGAACAGCTTTTAACTCATGACTCCAGACTTAGGACTTTAGACTGGTGAAATCATGGATGAGAAATATTTCGCAAAAAAGATAGAGAAAAAATGGCAGCGTATTTG
>JANMDA010000226.1:0-6462 GCA_031376085.1 Chloracidobacterium sp. | reverse complement strand
CAATATGTGCTTACTGGCGACGCAAGGCTTTCCGACGCTCGTCCGCCAACCGCCGGCAGTTCCAACTATATCCAAAACATATCGGGATTAGGCACGCAGGCAAACGCGAGATTTAACATCAGTGGTGATGGAAACGCGAATGTTTTTGATTCCGCGACAACATTCAAAATTGCCGGCGAACGCGTGTTGAGCGCTGATATTTCGAACACGTTCACAGGGATCGATGCCGGGTCAGTAAACACGGGAGCGAACAACGCATTTTTCGGAGCACGAGCGGGAAAATTGAACACAACCGCCATCAACAATTCGTTTTTCGGCACTTCAGCCGGAAGGTTGAACACGTTGGGCGATAACAACGCATTTTTCGGCACGGCAAGCGGAGAACAAAATACAACGGGCATAGCAAATTCATTTTTCGGCGTGCTGGCCGGCAGCTTAAACACAAGCGGCAGTAATAATTCGATATTCGGCGCCTATGCAGGACAAGGCTCTACCGGAAGCGGTAACGTTTTTATTGGAGTTAGGGCAGGCAATTTGAATAGTTCAGGCGGCGGCAATGCTTTCTTCGGCTCTTCTGCCGGACAATCTAATACGACCGGCACCAATAATACCGCTTTGGGCGATTCTGCAAATCTCGGTTCAGGTAATCTTTTTTACGCCACGGCAATAGGTGCCGGTTCTGTGGTCTCAACAAGCGCCACGGTTGTCCTGGGAAGAAACGTGGATGCCGTGCAAATTCCCGGCAGTCTCAACGTTGCCGGAACATTTACCGGAAATGTTAGCGGTGCAGGCATCACCAACCTGAATGCCTCGAACATCACTTCAGGGACGCTCAACAATGCTCGGCTCGGAGTTGTGCCGATAGGCAACGGCGGTACCGGTTCGGCATCGCAGAATTTTGTTGACCTAACGAGTGCTCAAACCATCGGCGGCAACAAGACCTTTTCGAACACGCTGTCGGGCAACATCGTAAACGCCATCACGCAGTACAACATCGGCGATGGCCGGGTGTTTAGCTTGGGCATCGGAAACTTTGGAATTACCAGCGTCTTTGCGGGCATCAACGCCGGTGCGAACACAACAGGCGCCGCTGCTGCTAACTCGTTCTTCGGTGCAAACACGGGACAATCGAACGCAGCCGGTAGTGACAACTCATTCTTCGGTTACTCGGCCGGATATAACAACACGGGCAGCAACAACTCGGTCTTCGGGTCCAACGCAGGATCGCTGAACATTACAAACTCCGCCTACAACTCGTTCTTCGGATTCGGCGCCGGACAATCGAACGCGACGGGCGGCAACAACACGATAATCGGAGCGCGGGCAAACCTCGGCGGCGGTGCTTTAACCTTTGCCACCGCCATCGGCGCGAATGCATTCGTTTCGCAAAGCAATTCGCTCGTGCTTGGCAGCATAAACGGTGTCAACGGCGCCACTTCTGACATAAATGTCGGCATCGGCACGACTGCGCCGCTTGCGAGACTGGATGTGCGCGGGAGTGTATTGGTCGGTCTGACGGCGCTTCCGGCGTTTGAAGACTTCAATAACTTTCACGGCGTTTATTTAGCTAACGATCAGGGTGATGCCAACAACTATCTCAAGGTTGAAGGCTATGAAAACGCTCTTTACATCGTCGCGCGTTCCGAGCCAGGTTCATCTGCCGGAACCAATATTATCTTTCGCACGGCAACGGCAGGCTTCGGTGAGATCGATCGAGTGCTCATCAAAGATACAGGCGTTGTCCAAATTAATAACCTTGGTACAGCGGGAGGTGTGCAGCTTTGCCGAAATGCCTCGAATGAGATTTCAACCTGTTCATCCTCGGCACGCTACAAATCGAATATCAATCCATTCAAGTCCGGTCTCTCGCTTATCAAACAGCTTCATCCGGTTTCTTTCAACTGGAAAAACGGCGGAATGCTTGATATGGGCCTAGTGGCGGAAGAAGTCGCGAAGGTCGAGCCTCTGCTCACGACAACTAACGACAAAGGCGAGATCGAAGGCGTCAAATACGACCGCGTCGGCGTCGTGCTTATAAATGCAGTCAAAGAGCAACAGGCCCAGATAGAAGCTCAGCAAAAACAGATCGATTACCAGAACGAGATCATCAAAAAACAGCGAGCCGATCTCGATGCTTTAAAAGCCATTGTATGTGCGCAAAATCCGACGACGAGTGCCTGCAAACAACAGAATTGATCCGCAAACACGAGGCGTAATTCAAAACGGAAAAAAGGGTGCCGAAGCACCCTTTTCAAATCCGGAAGCAAGAGATTCCGGTTCTGCCCTTTGGGAAAGTCCTAAAGCTGCTATTTTCCGCCGCCGGAGAGTTTTCCGATCAGTGTGAAAAGCGGCAGATACATCGAGATGACGATCGAACCGATGGTCACGCCGAGGAAGGCGATCAGCACTGGCTCCATCAAACCGAGCAGATCGGCGATGGCCGTATCGACCTCGTCTTCGTAAAAATCGGCGATCTTGGCGAGCATAGCGTCCATCGCACCGGTCTGTTCGCCGACACCTACCATCTGGCTGACCATGTGCGGGAAAACATTGGTCGCCTTGAGCGGATCGACGAAATTTTCACCGCGTTCGACACCGGCACGGACCTTGAGGATCGCGTCCTCGACAATTACGTTACCGGCTGTCTTGGATGTGATATCGAGTGACTGTAGGATAGGCACACCTGACGAAAGCAGCGTCGAAAGAATGCGTGAAAATCTGGCGACTGCGATCTTTCGAAGGAGGCTGCCGATGATCGGCATCTTCAATAATATAGTGTCGATCTGCCAGCGGCCTTTCGGCGTCTGATAGTAATAACTTATTCCGACGGCGGAGCCGATGATCGTGACAAGAGTCGCAAGTCCGCCCCAACCGGCGATAAAGCTGCTTATTGCCATGACGATACGCGTCGGCAGCGGAAGAGCTTCGCCGGGTCCGAGCAGGCCGAGAAAGATCTGCTGGAACTGCGGGATGACTACGATCATGATGATCGCGATCGCACCGATAGCCACCAAAATAACGGCTGCCGGATAGATTGACGCCGACATAATGTTGCGTTTCAGCTTGACCATCTTTTCGATCAACGTCGAAAGACGCTGCAAGATCAGATCGAGCACACCACCCGTTTCGCCGGCTTCGACCATGTGGGTATAAAGATTGTCGAATACCTTAGGATGCTGCTGAAGAGCTGCGTGAAGGGTCGAACCTTCTTCCACGCTCTGGCGAACCTGCCGTAGAACGTCCTTGAAAAACGCATTCTGCTGCTGCTCAGCCAAAATGTCGATACACTGGACCAGCGGCAAACCGGCATCGATCATGACGGAAAACTGACGTGTAAAAACGGCAAGTTCTTTCGCCTTGACCTTTTTGCGGCGGCCGATCTTAGGTATCGCGATCTCGTTGCCTTTTTCCGAGGCTTGCGTCATCACGATCTGCTCACGTCGGAGCAGAGCGCGAAGTTCGTCCTGCGTAGCGGCTTCGCGTTCACCGGAGACCAGTTCGTTTAATCGATTTCTTCCCTTAAAGGCGTATGTTGGCATTAGTTTCTCTCCTGGAAATAGGACACATATGATCTATAGGACATATGGGACTCATGAATATTAGGTAGGGCGTTGGCCGATGGGGCGGCCTTGGGCATAGGGGCTGCCATTCGGCGTCGGCGGGCGTTTCAGCGGACGCTGTCCGCCGCCGTAAGCGTCGTTCAGGCCGGAACCACGTTCAATCAATTCCTTTAGTTCGTCTGCATTCGACGACCGCTGCATTGCGACTTCAAGCGAGATCTGACGTTTATGATGAAGCGTTGCGAGCGACTGATTGAAAGTTTGCATTCCAAATTTGTCCTGGCCCGTTTGCATCATTGAATAAATTTGATGGATCTTGTCTTCGCGGATCAGGTTGCGGATAGCGGCGTTTGGAACGAGGATTTCGAGGGCCATTACTCGGCCGTCGCCCGACGATTTCGGCAGCAAAGCCTGGCAAAGTATGCCTTCGAGAACGAGCGAAAGCTGCGTCCTGATCTGAGCCTGCTGGCCGGCGGGAAAAACATCGATGATACGGTTGATGGTCGAATAAGCCGAATTAGTGTGCAGCGTTGCGAATGTCAAATGGCCGGTTTCGGCAATGCGAAGCGCCATCTCGATCGTTTCGAGATCACGCATTTCGCCGACCAGCACAATGTCGGGATCCTGGCGAAGAGCGGTTCTAAGCGCCGCTCCGAACGAATGCGTATCAGCTGCAACTTCGCGCTGATTGACAACGCAATTCTTGTGATTGTGGAGAAATTCGATCGGGTCTTCGATGGTGAGAATGTGATCGTGTCGGTCGATGTTGATCTTATCGACCATCGAGGCGAGCGTAGTCGATTTACCTGAACCGGTCGGGCCGGTCACGAGAACCAGGCCGCGCGGTTTTTTGCACATATCCGCAATAACGGGCGGCAGGCCGAGAGCGTCGAAGGTTTTGATCTCGTAGGGAATGGAACGAAAAACCGCACCGACTGCTCCTTTCTGGTTAAAAAGATTAGCACGAAAACGCGACATCCCTTTTAAGCCGAATGAAAAATCGAGTTCGAGATTTTCCTCAAAACGATGTTTTTGGGCATCCGTTAGAACCGAATACGCGAGCCGCTTTGTATCCGACGGCGACATCGGGCCAAATCCCGGCAGCGGAGCAAGATGTCCGTGTACACGCACCTGCGGTGCCGAATGGGTGGAAAGGTGGAGGTCCGATCCGCCCAGGTCGGTCATCTTCCTGAGAAGATCGGGCAGAGTGATCGACGATTCTACGGTTATTGGTTGTTCGTGGCTCATAATTTTTAGTGGGAGTAAGTTTAGCTGCTCTTATTTTTGGTCTACCGAAGCGCGTTGGGTTGGGCGCACGCGGTTCTTTAGCGAATTGATGACCTTTTCCGATTCCTCGGCGAGGCGTTCGGATTCCTGCACAGGCGCATTGGTTACAACGCTGTAGATCAATCCATCGACCTCAGTGAAATAGAACATACGCGTCTGCACGCCGCCCGTCTTCGACTGCGACTGGGCAGCCACGACATAAACCGTCTGGCCGGCGATGTCCTTTTGATAATCATTAACGACCCAGCCGTTTTCCTTGATCATGCGGTCGATCACTTCGCGGCGAAGCTGCGTCGTAGGCACGCCGCCGACACTCTTGCCGCGGCTGCTGTCAACGCGCATCGACGACGGGCCGACAACCGAGATCGCGGCCGATCCGATCTGATCGCCTGACGAATTGTCCACGCGGAATTGAAGTTCGCTTGCTGTGGACTGAGCTGGTTTCCATCCAGCCGGAGCGGGATCGCCCGAGGGCAGCACAGCAGGTGCGGCATCTGACTTTTTGGTTTTAGCCGGCGTCGATTTTGAAACAGACTTTACTTCCTTAACCTGCGGTGTAGCTTTTTCGTCTGAGTTCTCCTTGGCCAAGCGCATCTGGCGAAGCCGCAGCGCGCGTTTTGCCGCCTGCATCGCTCGTTTGCGCTTCATGCGGGCGCGATATTGGCGCCACCATTTTTTCGAATATTTCTTGTAGTGTTTGGCATGTTTTCGATGCTTATGCGGGCCTGCTTCGACCTGCTGTGTAGCAAGCGGAAGGATAGTGCCGATCCCTATCAAAACTGCCAATAATAATGCTATTGCCCTAACAACCATATGTCCTCCAGTTTAAATGACCGTTTCCTTAACAACTTCCTCAATAGTGGTGATGCCCTCACGTATCTTGCAGAGGCCCGATTCGCGAAGCGTGATCATTCCCACCTCGATAGCTTTTTTCCTTAGTTCCATCGCGCTGGCGCCGATGATGATCAGTTCGCGGAGTTCGTCGGTGATCTCCATCACTTCGTACAAACCGACGCGGCCTTTGAAGCCGGTGTTGTTGCACGTTGAGCATCCTCTGCCCTTATAGATCTTGAGAGTCGCCGCTTCTTCCTTTGAAAAACCGACCTCTACCAAACCCTCAGGCGGTAAATGGACATCTTCCTTGCATTCGCTGCAAATGCGGCGGATAAGCCGCTGAGCCTGAATAATGTTCACGGACGTCGCAACCAGGAACGGCTCGATACCCATGTTGACAAGACGCGAAACCGTTGAAGGCGCATCGTTCGTATGCAGCGTCGAAAGCACAAGGTGGCCCGTCAAAGCAGCCTTGATCGCGATCTCCGCCGTCTCGAAATCACGAATTTCGCCGACCAGAACAATGTTCGGATCCTGACGCAGAAATGATCGAAGTGCGGCCGCAAAGTTCAGTCCGATCTGCTCTTTCATCTGCACCTGGTTGATGCCCTGCAGATTGAATTCGACCGGATCTTCGGCCGTCATAATATTTGTCTCAGAAGTATTCAGTGCCTGGAGCGCCGAATAAAGCGTGTTCGTTTTACCCGAACCGGTTGGGCCGGTGACGAGCACCATTCCGTATGGATTGGCGATCGCGCGTTTGAATTTATCGAGGCTTTCC
>JANMDA010000224.1:0-5359 GCA_031376085.1 Chloracidobacterium sp. | reverse complement strand
CGGCACATCGAGGTGCGATGCGCGGCTCCGGCAGGACGATCGCTGTTATGGGAACAGGCATCGACAGCGTTTACCCAAAAGAAAATAACGGTCTTGTTCGAGAGATACTAGAGTCAGGCGGCTGTCTTGTTTCGCAGTTCCCGCTCGGCACACCGCCGTTAAAGGACAACTTTCCATATCGCAATCGAATCATAAGCGGGCTGAGCTTAGGTGTTTTGATCGTCGAGGCGTCGGAGAGAAGCGGCTCTCTTATTACCGCCCGGCTTGCTATGGAACAGAATCGCGAAGTAATGGCCGTTCCCGGAAATATTACATCCAGTAATTCGTTTGGCACGAATTACCTTATTAAGAGCGGTGCAAAACTCGTCCAGCAATGGCAGGATGTGGTTGCCGAATTGCCAAGCGAGATTTCAGCAGCGATACTGCCGCCAAAGATAGAGAAGGCCGACGAAAACGCGACGCGCCAGCCAGATCTGATACCGGCTGACATGAGCGAAAACGAACGCAAAATATGGCAGATTTTGACGCCGGACGAATCGACGCACATCGATATTCTGCTGGAAACAAGCGGCCTTTCATTCGGCGATCTAAATAACGCTCTCGTCGGCCTCGACATACGCGACCTGATACGCGTTTTGCCGGGCAAGCATTATGCGCGGCGAACGTAAAATTTGCCGCCTGTCTGTAGAGCAAACATTGACAGACTTGCAGGCAAGGTGTTATCAGTCTTAAACGTCAGCACGAAATTAGTTGCTGACGTATTTTTTTCAAATATGTCAAAGAATCTGTTAATAGTTGAAAGCCCTGCAAAAGCAAAGACCATTGAAAAGATCCTTGGAGAAGATTTTCAGGTGAATAGCTGTTTTGGCCATATCCGCGACCTTGAAAAGGCCGGTATGGGTATCGACATCGAAAATGATTTTCATCCCCGTTATACAGTTCCTGAAGATAAAAAGAAGGTCGTTAATGAACTGAAGTCTTTGGCAAAAAAATCAGATGAAGTATGGCTGGCAACGGACGAAGACCGTGAGGGAGAAGCTATAAGCTGGCACCTGTGTGAAGTGCTGGGCCTTGACCCCATAACGACCAAACGGATCGTTTTTCACGAGATCACAAAACCTGCGATAGAAGCGGCAGTAAAGAATCCACGCACGGTGAATATGAATCTCGTGATGGCTCAGCAAGCGCGTCGGGTGCTGGATCGCATAGTCGGATTTGAATTAAGTCCTGTGCTATGGCGGAAGATCAGCACGAGCGGTAAAAACCTGAGCGCCGGACGTGTGCAAAGTGTCGCCGTACGCCTTATCGCCGATCGGGAACGCGAGATCAACGCCTTTCAATCGTTGAGTCATTTCAAAATTGAAGGACTATTTTTTGCCGATGACATAAACGGGAAGCAAGTAACATTCAAGGCCGAAGGTCGAAAGCAGGACAGTGCCGAAGATGCGGAAGAGTTTTTGAACGGATGTATTGCCGCTGATTATAAAGTAACCGACATAAGGGTTAAGCCCGGTAAACGCACTCCGGCCCCGCCTTTTACAACCTCAACGCTGCAACAGGAAGCCTCAAGAAAACTGGGTTACGGTGTGGCCCGAACGATGCAGATCGCACAGAAGCTGTATGAAAACGGTCACATTACCTATATGCGTACGGACAGCGTAAGCCTGAGCGCTACGGCTCTCGACGACATTACGCAAACGGTGAGCAGCCTTTATGGTGAAAGATATCAGCAGTATCGCAAATTCAAAAATAAGAACGAATCGGCACAGGAAGCTCATGAAGCCATTCGCCCAACCTACACGAGTGCCACAACGATCAAGGAAGAAGAATGGCAAAAGTTATACGAACTGATCTGGAAGCGAACGATGGCCTCACAGATGGCTGATGCTGAGTTAGAAAAAACTACGGTCAAAATAGAAATTTCCACTAACAAAGAAGAATTGA
Organism: Chloracidobacterium sp.; assembly: GCA_031376085.1. GTDB lineage: Bacteria > Acidobacteriota > Blastocatellia > Pyrinomonadales > Pyrinomonadaceae > OLB17. The sequence goes on along the minus strand of JANMDA010000224.1, from coordinate 3,415 downwards.
CAGCTTCGGGGGAAGTGTTGAAATTTGATGGATTTCTGAAAGTTTATCAGGAAGATAAAGATGAAGACGAAGCGGAAGAATCGTCGGAAGGACTTCTGCCGCCGATGACGTCGGGACAGTCATTGCCGCTGTCGGAACTCAGAGCAACGGAACGGTTCAGCCGTACTCAGCCGAGATACACCGAGGCATCCTTGGTTAAAAAATTAGAAGAGCTCGGCATTGGGCGCCCGTCCACCTATGCACCGACAATTTCTACGATACAGAAAAGAGAGTATGTAGAAAAAAGAGATAAAGATGGTACGCCGAGAGCGTACAGGATATTGATATTAAAAGATGATCTCATCAGTAAAAGGGAAGCATCTGAAAATACAGGTGCAGAAAAATCAAAATTGTTTCCGACCGATTTGGGACTCGTGGTAACGGATTTCCTGAAACAATATTTTGACAACATCATGGATTATGGCTTCACGGCCAAGATCGAGAAAGAGTTCGATGATGTTGCCGACGGAAAGCTGCAGTGGAACGACATGCTAGAGGAGTTTTACGGCCCCTTCAAAAAAGACGTCGATAATACCATCGAAAATGCTTAGCGTGTGAAGGGAGAAAGGATATTAGGCACCGACCCCGAAAGCGGCAAACCCGTGGTTGCCCGCATGGCACGCTATGGCCCGATCATACAGATCGGCAGCGCCGCGGAAGAGGAGAAGCCGAGATTTGCAAAGGTCCCGCCAGGACAGAGTATTGAAACCATTACGTTTGAGGAAGCGCTGGCCCTATTTAAATTGCAGGACGCGATGGGCAGTTATGACGGCAAAGAATTGTCTGTAAACATTGGCCGCTTTGGGCCTTATGTAAAATGGGGCGATGACTTTATCTCAATACCGCGCGGCACCGACCTTGGGACTGTGGACACGGAAAAAGCGATCGAGTTTATAAAAGCTAAACAGGTGGCGGACGCTCCTGTTGGTGAGTTTGACAGTAAACCGATCACAAAAGGAACGGGACGTTTCGGGCCTTTTATAAAATGGGACGGTTTGTTCATCAACGTGCCGCGCCGGTATGATTTTGAGAACCTGAGCCAGGCCGAGATGAACGAACTTATCGAGGCAAAGGTCAGCAAAGAAGCAAACCGTTACATCCAACGCTGGGAGGATGAAAAAATATCGCTCGAGAATGCCCGTTGGGGCCCTGTCATCAAATTCGGTAAAAAGATCATTTCACTTCCCAGAAAAGCCGACGGCACCCGCTCCACAGCGGACGAGGCAGCAACTCTAACTCTGGAACAGATAAAAAGTCTTATTATAGCCGAAATGCCGGAAGCGTTTGCAAAGAAAACAAGGTCCTCAGTTAAAAAGGCACAGCCCAAGAAAACTGCGAAGAAGAATGGTAGATAAAGAGGGACGGCACCTTGCGGTATTGCCAAAACGAGGATTGTGATTATAAAATGGCTGTCGACACCCCGGAAGTTACAGTTTGAAAGACCAGACAGATAAGGCTGCTTCATAGGCCCATTGCATGAAAGAAAATCTCCAATTTCTGCAGGCATTCCTGAAAAACCCTCTGAAGGTCGGCGCCATTGCGCCGAGCTCGCCGGAACTTGCCGCCGAAATGCTGCAAGGCATACATCCGGACGATCACAACATAGTTCTCGAATTGGGTGTCGGAACCGGTGCGATAACAAAATTTCTCCGTGACATTGTGCCCAGCAGCAGATCGTATCTGGGCATCGAATTAGATTCGGACCTGGTAAATTCCCTCAAAAATAACTTTCCTGACATGAATATTGTGAGCGGCAGCGCGGCCGATGCGTATGCAATACACAAGAAGTCCGGATTAGGAAAAGTTCGTTATGTTGTTTGCTGCCTGCCGTTTGCTTCTCTGCCAAAAGAGATAAGCGAAGCGGTCTTGATCGAGATCGAAAAATTTATGGATGAGGGTTGCGAACTAAGGATATTTCAATATGCTCACGGATATTTTCTCCCGCCCGCTATCAAAGTTCGCGAAATTCTGAAAAATCGCTACGGCAAATCCCGACGCAGCCCGCTTGTTCTCAAAAACGTCCCGCCTGCATTTACACTTACCTGGTCGACCGTCTAAAAAGCCGCACATTTGAAACATTGTATATGCAAATGTAGTATTAGTGCATTCGGATTCAATAACCATTTCGGGGGAACTAATAATGATAAAACGCAGAGTTTTGGCGGCATTGCTGCTGTATACCTTTATAATTCCGGCAATTACTTTCGGCCAGACGGCTGTCTTCAGCGCTCCAAAAGAGGTCATCGACAAGATCAAGGACGAGGGCATCAATCGTTCGCAGGTAATGCAGACGTTGAGCTATATGTCGGATGTCATCGGCCCGCGCCTGACCGCAAGCACCGGAGCGAAACGCGGGAACGAATGGACACGCGACACGCTTGCAAAATGGGGAATGCAGAACGCTCACCTCGAATCATGGGGGCCTTTCGGACGCGGCTGGACTTTGAAAAAGTTTTACGCGATGGTCGATGGGCCAACGGCTTTTCCGCTGATCGCTTATCCAAAGGCTTGGTCGCCCGGAACAGACACATTAGTAAGCGCTCCTACTGTTAGCGTAAAAAAAGGTCAAAGAATTCCTCCACCTGCCGCACCTGTAAGCACGGCTTACACTGCCGGTGTAGTTCATTTCACCGCGACAAAAGAAGAAGAACTCGAACAATACAAAGGCAAGCTGAAAGGCAAGATCGTCCTGGTCGGCGGCATCCGTGAGCTGAAAGCGCATTTCGAGGCTCAGGGAAAACGTTCGACCGACAAGGAGTTGCTCGATCTCGCAGACGCTCCCGATCCGGCAAGCGTAAGGCGTCCGCAAGGCGGACCGCAGAATCCTGAATTTGCAAGATTTATGCAGCAGATGCAGTTCAGCAATAAACGTCTCAAATTTTTGTCTGATGAGGGTGCGGCGATTTTGATCGATGCCGGACGCGGCGACGGCGGCACGATCTTTGTCCAACAGGCCAGTGCAGTGCAGCCGCCTCCGCCCGCAGATGGAGCGCAACCGGCAACGCCCATAAGGCTTTATGACAAGGGAGCAAATGTTCCCATCCAGATAAGCGCGGCGGCCGAGCATTTTAACCGCGTTGCCCGCATGGTCGATGCCGGTGAAAAAGTGACGATGACTGTCGATCTTGCAGTTGCATATCAGGATGACGATCTGAATGGCTACAACACTGTCGCCGAGATTCCGGGCAGCGATAAAGCCGACGAGGTTGTGATGCTCGGCGGGCATCTCGATTCATGGCAAGCCGGAACAGGCGCAACCGATAACGGCGCCGGCTGCGCTGTAATGATGGAAGCGATGCGTATACTCCAAACGCTCGGCCTTAAACCGCGACGTACGATCCGCATCGCACTTTGGACCGGCGAAGAGCAGGGACTG
>JANMDA010000204.1:0-10630 GCA_031376085.1 Chloracidobacterium sp. | reverse complement strand
AGCGATATTTACACCGTCTCGGCAAATCTCGCCGGCACTCCGGCGATCAGCGTGCCCTGCGGCCTGTCCGACGAAGGCCTGCCCATCGGCTTCCAACTCGTCGGCAATTTCTGGTCCGAGGCTGCACTTCTAAATCTCGCTCATACTTACGAGACTGCGCATCCGTTAGGAGCAAAGCCATCGATCTACGCTGATTAAGTTACTATGAGAAAGAGGACAATCCCATGAATTGGCTTATTTGGGCAATCCCATTGGTAATCATTGTTTTCCTCTGGTCATTGAATGAATTTATGAGAGGAAAACTGACTCAGATTGTGAGCGGTATTTTGGCCTTGACGATCTTTCTATTGGTTGTTGTCGCCTTTGTCTTTTCAGGATGGCTGTTCGGGTTAGGAGCTTTGATTGGCGCGTTCGTATTTGGAGCGTTGTTTCATTATCCTGCTGGAATTATCGCCAGCAAATTTATCAAATACTAATAAACTAAGCTCAGTCAGAAAATCATTGTTTTTGAATGTCCGTAAGTAGTAATATCAGAGCGTTATGAACTTGATCGATAGAATAATGGAAAAGGTTGATCGTATGCCGCCGAAGGCTCAGGAAGAAGTTTTGAGACAGGTTGAGCAGATAGAGGAACAATTTAACCGACGGATTAGTTCTGTGGAAAGCGGTAATCTGCGTTTGTCACACAATGAGCAAATTGATGAGGATTTAGCTCGGGAATATGGGACTGGCCTCGACGATGATTGATCGGCTTTTGTTCAAATGATTTACTTTTCATACCTCACTGTGGTTCAATAAGTTTGTTTGAAAATTTAATACCAGTGATGTCCCCCACGGACATTCGGGCGGTTAGCGTTACCGTCTTAACACAAATCCTGACGCCAAACACTGATGCCGCGAAGAAGATTTCGTCACACACAGCGTTTTGACTCACCTAGTGAACAATCCTTACAGGAATATCTTGTAAATCAGCCGACTCAGACGACGACTCGGACAGAGCTTTTGCGCCTGATCCGCGGCGGTGAGGACACTTATCTTGAACTCAAGGTGAAGCTCTCGAACAGCGAGCGTATCGCGCAGGGAATCGTCGCGTTGGCGAACACTGATGGCGGGACGATCATCTTTGGCGTCAACGACCAACTGCGGATCGAGGGTGTGAGCAATCCCGAATGGGTGCAGCAGGAATTGATAAGGATCTGCCGCGATGAGATCGTGCCGCCCATCGTGCCGATGATCGATACGATCGCGTTCGATAGCGGCAAGCGAATCGTCGCGCTCGATATCGACGGCAAGCGGCGGCCTTACCGGACGCGTGACGGGCGATTTTATTTGCGTTTTGGCGCAGAGAAAAGGGAAGTTTCGCGTGATGAGCTTTCGGTTTGGCTTGATGAGTTGAGGCCGCTTGGGTTTGAAAATATTCCGCTTCAGGGCGTGGTGGAAGAGGATTTTGACGACGCTCTGCTGTGGTCGTTTGCGAGCGGTTTTGACGATAACGCGCCGAATATCAATCTTTATCAAACAAGTGATTTTCTGCGAAAAGATCTGCTGTTGGCGGTTGGCTCTACAGACGAATTCTTCCCGACCGTCGCGGCTTTGCTGTTGTTTGGCAAAAACGACCGCGTCGCCGAGATGCTGCCGAGATCGAATGTGACCGTTGCGAGATTTTCAGGCGACAACGGCCATGCTCAATTGATCGAGGCCGTCGAAGTGAAGGGCAATCTGCTCACTCAATACGAAACGATACTGGACTTTATAAAACGCTACGCCGATCTTGGCAAGGAAAAACCAAAGCGTAAGCTTGCTCTAGTTACGGACACCGTCGCGCAGGCACGCGGGAATTATCACTTCTATTCCGTGTCCGAAGGTATCATCAATGCTCTTATGCATCGTGATCTCGCTTTGCGCGACATCCGCACGCGGATAAATATCTATGACAACGCCATCGAATTTATTAATCCGCGGCGCACGGCCGGCTTTTCGCCGCCGGCATCAAAAGCGATCCGCTACGGCATTACGCAGCGGTTAAACCCGCAGATCGCGGCGATATTTACGCGTCGTGAATACGGCATAAATGCACCACATGGCGGACTGCCGATGGTCCTGCGGCAGTCGAATCTTTTTTCCGGCCGCAAGCCGGAGATTTACATAGCGAATGACGAGTTCAAATTAAAAATATATGCAGCATAAAGTCTTAATTAAGCTTTATATTTAGTACTAAATTAAGTATCATCTAAGTATGAAAATCACTCGTGATATACAAACCGTAAGCCAGTTCAAACAAAATGCATCCAAACTTGTTAAGCAGATCCAGCAAACTAAGCAGCCAATTATACTAACCGTGAATGGTAAGGCGGCCATTGTGCTTCAGGATGCAGAAACCTATCAAACAATGGCGGCAAGGCGTGATTATGACCTGACCGTTGCGGCGATAAAAGAGGCATTAACTGAATTCGACGACCGAGAAAACTGGTCCACCCACGAAGAGGTTTTTGCGGAACTGCGACGGAACAATGGTATTAAATAGATCGCATGTCTCGATTTGCAGTCCAATATGCCTCTAAAGCAAAAAAAGATCTGCAGGAATCCTACGACTGGGGTGTAGAAAACTGGGGACAGGAAGAGGCGGACGACTGGGTTTTCCAAATAGACAACTTAATCGGAAAGCACCTTTCTAATATCCCTCTTGCGTGTCCTTTTGCTCCTGAAAACTCCGATTTTGACTTTGAGCTAAGACAACTAGTCATTCATCGTTATCGCATTCTCTTTAGGGTTTTAGAAAACAACGTCTTCATATTGCGTATTCGTGGGCCATTCTCTGGGCAAAGTTTAGACCTCGACTAGACCTGACAGCGTAACCCGCTAACGAATTTACTTACCTTTTATCGCTTCTGCCTTTTTCGCCTCTAATTCGATCGTCGAAACCCTACCACTGCTTGTATTGAGTATGAAGAGGCGTCTTTGTTTTCCGCTCTCGGATATGACCATTGCAGACGGGTTATCAAATTTGATCTCGTTGTCTGTCTTTAAAGCTGGAAGCGGATGGCCTTCAACATCGAATACAAGTATTTGGTTGGATTTCCCATCGGAAACGTAAACGTGTTTTGTGGCCTCGTCGTAAACGACATCGGGATAATGAAAGCGTTCCCAGCCCTCGATCGGCCATTGGCGAATAAACTTGCCGTCGAGATCGAATACCTCAATACGATGATTGTCCCTGTCGGCGACAAACACCATATTCGCTCCGATACCAATTCCTGTTGATTCGTTGAACTGGCCATCACCGCTGCCGTTCGAGCCCCATGTAGTGACTTTATCTGTCGCAGGATCAAATGTAGCAGGATCAAAGACAGTAATATTAGTATGTCCCTGATCGACGATATACAACTTCTTGTTAGGTCCGATGGCCAAGTCGCGCGCTCCGTAAAAATCAACCCCAGGTTTCGCCCACTCTTTGATGAACTTTCCATCGGCATCAAATTTGAGCAGTTTATGAGCCAGGCCGTCGGTGACATAAACGCTGCCCGATTCATCAACAACTACGCTGTTCGGTTCCTTGAATTGCCCAGCGTCCTCACCTTTGGTTCCAAAAGCCAAAATAAATTTGCCGTCCGGCGCAAATTTCTGCACGCGGGCATTGAAATAGTCAGCCACATAAATAAAGCCCTTTGAATCGACCGCAAGGCCACGCGGACTTTTGAACTGTCCCGGCAGCGAACCTTCGCCGCCACCCTGAAATATATTTGCAGCAGGGCCTTCCGGCGATGGTTTTTCATTCGCGTTTTCAGGTGACGTATTTTCAGGAGGCGCAGAGGAAGGCGCACCAGAAAGTGCTTCCGGCACTTTGTAGATCTTCATATGTCCGCCGAAGTCTGCGGTATCGTCGGAGAACACTAGTTCGAAATACTTGGCAAAAACTTCCTCTGTCGGATTTTTGATAAGTTCGCTGGTATTGCGGATCTGATCGTCTATCGCAACATAATTGATATTGTTTTCCTTAAGAAGCGCGAAAACCTGATTCGGGTCTTTTGATTCGAGCATGATCTTAACGATCTTTTCGCGCTCTTCGGTATCGTAATCCGTTCCCCACGCATAGTATGGATCACCATAAAAAAGGCGTCGGCCGGCGAGGAGGAATTCGTGATTGATATATTTGTGTGAAAGGAAGATCGACTTTGGATCTGTGTTCTCTTTGACCCAATTGATGAGCTTATTATCATCCCACTTATACCTTATTAAATTTGTGTTATCAGAATTCTTTATCGGCATCAGATCGATCAGTCCGCCCGGAATTATTAGCAGGAGCAGAACCACGGCTGCGATGCGCGAAGGGACGACGCTTTTGCCCGCCTTTAAGTTCCACAGTTTGATGACCGCAAATCCGCAATAAACATTTACGACGACCAGCCATAAATTAATGAACTTGTGATTAGCTAAAACCTCGACGCTGAACCGGAAGCAATATGTCAGAGGAATGAGAAAAGAAACTGCTGCGAGAAGTCGCCGCTGCCAGCCCGTTGAGAAATAAATTGCAATACCGAGCAGGATCCACTTGAACCCAAATGTGTAGAAAGTCCACCACAATAAATCAAAGATCCCGGCGTCGTCAATGATAAAACCCCAACGAAGCATCGAATAATTGGCCGGCTTTACATGGCCGGTCTTGAGATAAATGATCTGCGGCAGAGCCACTATTGCCGCAGTTATTGCAAGCGTTAAAAGCTCGCGGCGAAACTTTGGAAACAATAAAATGAGAGCTGCAAGGACTACGGCGGCGCCTAGAAAGATCGCTCCATTCCACATCGGCAAAAGGCCGAGCAGCAGGCCGCAAAAAACAACGACAGAATTTTCCTTGATGTAGTCGGTTAGGCTAAATTCATTTTCGTCTTCTTCTTCCTCGTCTTCGCCGTCATCGTCATCGCTATCTTCGTCGTCCTCGTCCCAATCTTCGTCTTCATCGAGTTCATCATCGCTTTCGACATCTTCGATTATTTTTTCAGAAAGAGGTTCGATCTCACTTTCCGATGCTTCCGTTTCCTCGGAAACTGTATTGCTTTCCTCTTGAGCGACCTCTGCCTTTAATATTTCGGCCTCGGCAGCAAGTAATTCAGCTTCGACAGCGGCGGCCTCGCTATTCTCTCGAAGCCTTATGACAATGTAGATCAGGATCAATAAAAATATTGCGATCGCACTCGCCAGATGACGTTGATTTAGAAAAACATTTAACGACCAAACGCCCCAAGCCTCGCCTCGGTATGGAAAACCCGATTTGAGGAAGGAGGTCATTGTGTTCAGGTCATTCAGCAAATTGGAGAATGACGGTTGTGAAAGCAGAAAGGGAATATACGACAACGATCCGTGAACAAAGAACAAAGCGGCTCCGATACGCCCGGCAACGCGCGAACGGAAAAGCACTCCGCCCAGAGTCATTACAAGGACCAGCATTGTTGTAAGTGAAAAAACGCTGAGGAGGTTGTTGGCAATAACCGGACTTAGGCCGAGATATTCGAGATTGCCGGCCTGAAAATAAAAGAGGAAATGATAGCGAATGCGTTCGCCGGTGAAATGTGTATATTCCGTCGGAAAATTGTGCCCTAGTGCGAATGACTGCATTATGGACAGCGTCGAGCCGAAATCGGCATTTTGATGATGCCCTATCAAGAGGTTTCCATTGCCCATTGTGAGTGTCTGAAACATCATCCACGTTACGAACAAAAAGAAAATACCGGTAATGATCCAATCCCATTTTTGGAAGTGTGCGTCGCTGAGATCGAGGGTGCTCGGCGGTTCTTCCTTCGCGGGGTTTTGATTGAGCCATAGGATCAGGCCGATCGCTGTTATGAAAAATAGGAGGTTGCCCCAGAGCATCGGCGATGTCGCGTTTGAGCAAAAATAAGCGAGCGTATACGTCCACCAACTGCTCAACAGCAATCCGCAGAGAAAGGCCGAGGCCGCACGGTGGGGAATCGAAACAAACGTAAAAAAACGCCGCCCGATCGCATCACCGAGGACAAACATCACACACAGATACAAAATTGCCAGCACTATTAAGTTTTCATGCGAATTTCTGACGGCGGAAACGCGAGTGTTAACGAGCGTGCCGACAGATAATATGCACGCTCGTTAACACTCGCGTTTCTGCCCGAAAAATTCGCATCCTCCATATTTTTAGTTGTGGGAAAAGATCAGATTAATAAGTATAGCGTATCAAAACAGAGTTCGAAACGGCTGTGATAAGCTATTTTTGCAGTAATTTATGCTTCTCGACCTGTCACCTCTCAAAGCCTCACGCGATTATCGCCTGCTGTTTACCGGGCAGCTTGTGTCTTTTTTCGGCTCGATGATGACGTTTATCGTGGTGCCGTGGCAGATGTATCAACTGACGCAATCCTCCGCGATGGTCGGTTATATCTATCTAGCGGAATTTGTGCCGATGGTCATTCTGGCCTTTGTCGGCGGAGCGATGGCTGATTTTCTCGATAAGCGTAAGATGTTGCGGCTGACCGAAATAGGCCAAACCTCGGCAACAGCTGTCTTGTTAATAAATTCACTGCTGCCTCAGCCGCAAGTGTGGATATTGTTTGTAGCTGTGGCATTGCACGCGGGATTTGCCGCTGTGCAGCGTCCGGCGTTCGAGTCATTTATCCAAAAAGTGATCCCGCCGGAAATGATGTCGGCAGTGATGGCACTCAATGCGATTCGCTTCAGCGTCGGCGCGATCATAAGTCCGGCCGTGGCAGGCATAATCGCCACACAATTTAGCGCGTCGATAGCATATACGTTTGACCTGATAACGTTTATTGCATCGCTCTGTGCAGTATTTCTGATCCGCGCCGTTGCTTCGCCGGAGAATGCAGAGAAGCCGAGTTTTCAATCGATAAAACGAGCGTGGAAATATGCCTTTAGTCGTCAGGAGCTGGTCGGCACATATTTTATCGACATTGCTGCGATGTTCTTTGCGATGCCTCAAGCTTTGTATCCGGCACTGGCTGTCATTTACGGCCCGCAGTATGTTGGATTTTTTCCTGCGGCGATAGCAGGCGGGGCTTTGGTCGCTAGTTTAACTTCAGGCTGGACAAAGAATATTCACCGGCATGGCCTCTTGGTGATCGTAGCGGCTGTTTTGTGGGGCGCTGCGATAATTTTCTTTGGGCTGTCAGACAGCATTGTACCGGCTTTGTTGTTTCTTGCGGCTGCCGGATTTTTCGATATGATCTCCGGCATCTTTCGCGGTTCGATATGGAATCAGACGATCCCAAACTACCTTCGTGGTCGGCTGGCCAGTATCGAAATGATGAGCTACCTAACCGGGCCGATGCTCGGCAGTGCTAAGATGGGAATTGTTGCTGAGTTTTATGGCGTCAAGACGGCAATTGTGTCCGGCGGCGTTTTGTGCGTGATCGCAGTTCTAGGCTCGGCTGTATTTTTGCCAAAATTTGCGACTTATGATGGTCGCGAAGGAATCAAACAAAGAGAGATCGAGGAAGCACAACGCGCCGAGATGATGCGCGTTTCTGAAGCTGAATTTTAGCCACAGAGAGCACAGAGATCGCTGAGATTTTGGAACTAAAGGACTCAGTGTTCTCTGTGCTCTCTGTGGCAGAGTATTTATATGGCAATTTTACGAAAACGGCAGATCGAAAATCTCGAACAGCTAAGCGGTGAAGAACTTCAGGCTTTTATCGATTCGCTTCCTGCCGGACAGGAAACGATCAGTGAACTGCTCGACTATGTAGAGGACGAGCTTTATGAGACGGAGTGCGATCACAGCCTGCGTCATGCGATGCGTTACATGATGGAAAAGCATCTTAATTTTGGAAAGATCACGTCGTGGCTCAACGACAACGGCGGCTACTGCGATTGCAAAGTAATGGAGCAGATCGCTCCGATCTGGCGAAGCAAGTTTGGTGACGACTGAAGATTGAGTTTTTTTGCCGATATAAGCGATAATGCAAATATGATTACAACGACGGAACACGCGTATGTTACAAGGAACGAATCTATACTTGGCGGTGAGCCTATTATCAAAGGGACCCGGACACCTGTAAGAGCGATAGTAGAGATTTATCAAATGGGTATATCGCCGGAAGAGATTCCTTCGCAGTTGCCTCACCTAAGTCTCGCGCAGGTTTTTGATGCACTAAGCTATTATAGTGATCATCAGGCGGAGATAAACGGCCACATTTTAGCAAACTCCCCTCACGCGGAACTGCCCATCGCTCAATAAGAAATGTCAGAATCCATTCGCATCTATCTCGATGAGGACGTAAATGTGCTTGTCGGAGAAATGCTGCGCGCTCGAGGACGTGATGTATTAACAACTCGAGATGCAGCCAATCTTGGTATCGATGACGAAGCACAACTTTCATATGCAGCAGCGACGAACCGAGTTTTTATTACCCACAATCGAGTTGACTTCGAAAGGCTTGCTGTCCGATTCTTTGAAAGAGCACTTACAGGTGAGTCCGTCGGCGGTTCCCATTCCGGAATTGTTATCGCCTATAGAAGACCTTCGAGGGAATTAACACTTAAGATTTTGCAAACCTTAAAAGGTCTGAACGCTGCCGATATGTCGAATCAACTGCGTTATATCTAAGCAAGCTGGGACGAGAGATATTTTCCCGTAAACGAGCCTTCTACCTTTGCGACTTTTTCTGGTGTTCCGGTGGCAACTATTTCGCCGCCGCCGATGCCGCCTTCGGGGCCTAGGTCGATGACGTAGTCGGCGGTTTTTATTACGTCCATGTTGTGCTCGATCACTAGCAGGCTGCCGCCGTTGTCGATGAGGGCTCGGAATGCTGTTAGAAGTTTGTTGATGTCGTCGAAGTGCAAGCCCGTGGTCGGTTCGTCGAAGATGAAGAGGGTGCGATTCGCTGTTTTTTGAGCCAGGTGCGAGGCGAGTTTTACTCGTTGAGCTTCGCCGCCGCTGAGCGTTGTGGCTGATTGGCCGAGGCGGAGGTAGCCGAGGCCGACGGCATCCATAACCTTTAGGCGTGAGACGATCTTTGCTACGTCCTTAAAGAACAGGATAGCTTCGCGGATGGTCATTTGCAGGACTTCGTGGATGTTTTTGCCTTTGTATTTGACGTCGAGAATGTCTTGTTTGAAACGCATTCCGCGACAGTCTTCGCAGGTGAGTTCGACATCGGCGAGGAATTGCATTTCTATAGTTACGGTTCCGCTGCCCTGGCAAATCTCGCAGCGGCCTCCGGGGACGTTGAACGAGAAATGCGACGCGTTGTAGCCTTTTGTTTTTGACGTGTTTGTTCCGGCGAAAACTTCGCGGATCGCGTCGTAGGCTTTGATGTATGTGACCGGATTTGAACGCGGCGTGCGGCCGATGGGTGACTGATCGACGAGGATGATGTCGTCAACGAGTTCGCCGCCTTTTATCTCTTTGAAAAACCCGACGTGCGAATTCCATTCGCCGCGTTTTTTCTTAAGCCCGGCGTAGAGAACGTCATGAACCAGCGTCGATTTGCCCGAGCCTGAAACGCCCGTAATACAAACAAGCATGTCGAGCGGGATTTTGACCGAGATGTCTTTGAGGTTGTGCTCGCGGGCGCCGATTATTTCGATCTTGCTCTTGGTTACTGGCCGACGTTTTTGCGGGACCTTGATCTCGGCGTCGCCGCGAAGATATTTTGCGGTTAGCGAGGTGTCAGATTTTAGTAAATTTGCAAAATTGCCCTCAAAAACAAGTTCGCCGCCGTGCTCGCCGGCGTGGATGCCGATATCAATGATGTGATCGGCGGCTCGCATTGTTTCTTCGTCGTGTTCGACGACGAGCACGGTGTTGCCGATGTCGCGGAGGTTTTCGAGTATCTTGATCAGCCGCGCATTGTCGCGTGGGTGCAGGCCAATGCTTGGTTCGTCGAGAACGTAAAGTGTGCCGACGAGCAGGGAGCCAAGATTTGTCGCGAGTTGAATGCGTTGAGCCTCGCCGCCCGAAAGCGTCGCCGCGAGGCGTCCCAGCGTCAAATAATCAAGACCAACTTCGACCAAAAATTTCAAACGGCGGCGGATCTCCAAAAGCAGTTTGTCGGCGATCTGCAAACGCTCGGCGTCCATCTTAAGAGATTCAAAAAATGCGTATGCGTCGCTGATCGACAGATCAATGATCTCGGGCAGCGAACGCAAGCCGATCTTTACATCGCGCGCCTCTTGCCGCAGACGCTGGCCGTCGCAATCGGGGCAGCGTGTGTAGCCGCGATATTTGGCGAGAAAGACGCGGACGTGCAGCTTGTATTTTTTTGTTTCGAGCCACGCAAAAAAACCTTTAATCCCGCGCCAGCCTTCGTCGCCGTAGATGATGCAGTTCTGCTGAAAGTCGGGAAGGTCGGCGTAGGGCACTTTGATGTCGATGTTGGCAGACGCCGCTTATTTCAGAAGCTCTTTCTGCGCCCAGACATTGCTCGGTCGCGTGAACGGCTCGATCGCTCCGTCCTTAAGCGACACTAAAGGGTTCGGTATGACGAGTCCGTAATCCGTGCCGATCGTGTTGCCAAAACCCTGACATGTCGGGCACGCGCCGAACGGCGAATTAAAGCTGAACAGATGCGGCTCTGGTTCTTCGTAACGCGTGCCGTCGTATTTGCAGACATAGCTGTCGGAGAATTTCAAAGCCGTTTTC
>JANMDA010000192.1:0-5693 GCA_031376085.1 Chloracidobacterium sp. | reverse complement strand
TTGCCGCGGCGCTCAGCATCCCGCGCCCTAGCCGTGGTCAACGCCCAATCAGCCTCAATCTGAGTGAGTGAGACGCCGCTCTCAATCTGTTTGCGAATATTGTCCGTTCCGCTAACGACGTCAAATGGGTTTTTGCCGAATTCGTATTCGTAATCGGTTTGTTTCCATTGGAATTTGTCGGTGTAGAGATCATGAGCTGTTTTGACCATTGCGATGCCGACGATGACGGGTGTGAAAGCATTTCTGTTTGTCACATGTATCTGGACGCCGCCGCAGGTTTCGCCGGCGAACTCGCAAAATGTCGGGCGGAAATACGACGGACGGAATGCAACGCCTGCAAATCCAAATTCATTCAATTTAGCGGCCCATGCGTAGCTGTCGATGAATGGAGCCCCGTTAAGGTGAAACGGGAGCGTCGTGCCGCGGCCTTCGCTTAGCTCGGTTCCTTCGATGTGGACAGTCGCGGGAAAGACGACGCATGTATCGACGGTCGGAATATTTGGCGACGGCAGAATCCACGGCAGACCGGTTTCGTCGCCCCACATTTCGCGTGTCCAGCCTTCCATCTCAATGATTTCAAGATCGCAGCCGATGCCAAAATGTTCGTTGAACATCTTTGCAAGCTCGCCTATTGTCATACCGTGCCGCGTAGGTATTTCAAACTGGCCGACAAACGATTTGAACTTTTGCTCAGTAACGTTGCCTTCGACAGCAAGGCCGCCGATAGGATTTGGCCGGTCGCAAACGACGACGCGTTTGCCATATTTTGCAGCGGCACGCATGCAGTTCGCCATTGTGTAAATAAATGTGTAAATGCGGCAACCGACATCCTGTAGATCGACAACGATCGTTTCCACATCGCGCAGCATTTCTTCGGTCGGTTCGCGGACTTCGCTATAGAGAGAGTAGACCATTATACCCGTTCGCTCGTCCGCGATATGCGGCGTTTCGATCATGTTGTATTGAACATCGCCGCGAATGCCGTGCTGTGGTCCGAAAAGAGTCGTCAATTTAAATTCGTCACGAGCGGCGAATACGTCCGCCGCGTGCGTGAAATCGTCGGGCAGCACCGATGCCTGATTACAAACCAAACCTACCCGTTGTCCACGGATCGCATCGAGACGATTATCCAAAACGCGCTCAATACCAAGTCGAACCCTCTTTTGCATATTCAAAATAATAGCCCGAACTTTACGTTCGGGCTATTTCCAGTTAATAAATTTTCAGAACTATTTCTTTTTTGCAGCTGGCTTTTTCTTAGCTGCCGGTTTCTTTGCGGCTGGCTTCTTAGCAGCCACTTTCTTAGCCGGAGCTTTTTTTGCGGCTGGCTTCTTAGCTGCAGTCTTTTTCGCTGCTGGCTTCTTAGGTGCCGCTTTCTTTGCTGCCGGCTTCTTTGCGGCTGGCTTCTTAGCGGCGGGCTTTTTCTTAGCTACAGCTTTTTTCGCTGCCGGTTTTTTTGCGGCTGCTTTTTTTGCTGCTGGCTTTTTAGCTGCTGCTCTTTTCATTGCTGGTTTCTTTTTTGCAGCAGCTTTTTTTGCTGCCGGTTTTTTAGCGGCTGGTTTTTTTGCCGCGGTTTTTTTTGTTTTAGTTGCCATTTTTGCTATTGATCCTCCTGTGGATACTGATGCTGCTTTTGCTATTGGTTTAATGTCACCGTCTACCACGGGCGCATCCGGTGCGTTTTTGCCTACCGAAGCAATGCCATTCTCCATTGCCTTGGTAGTCTTATACATCTCACTCTTTCCGATAGGTTCGCCGTTGGCGGCCTTCAGTACAAAGTAAGACGATCCGTCTTTGGCGGTCTTACGCTCAAAACGTTTATCGTTCAGCGCGTTTTTCTTAACGGACGTGATTCCCTTGGTTGCCGAGCTACGCGAGTCGTACGCTTCGCTCGTCAAGATTATCTGTCCGTTACTCGCCTTCAAGTTGAAGCGAAACTTTCCGGTCTTGCCCAACTTGATCTCAAACTTTCCTGCCATCATTTCTCCTTACTAATAAACTAAATTTTAAATTGGAATTTCGAGGAAGTAACTAACAACGAATAAAATATCACACACGATGACAAATAGCGCAACTATTTTTTTCAAATTTGAAAATATTTTTTTTGGTCGAGCGGAATGGAAAATTGCGGCGGGTATTTTTTTTTCGAAAAAATCTTACGAATGAAATTATTTAGTTCGAAACTAAAAAATTATTTATTCTAAAAAATCATTTCCCATGTCACGTGCGCTTAAATTATTTCGAGTAATAATTCGAGCGCATCCGTTCCATCTAAGAATCGCATCATCGTTGCCGACAGGGCGCATCGCTTCTGCTGTTTCGAAACAATCCATCGCCTGTCGAAAAAGTTCATACGCACCGACGCCATCTTTTGCGAGCGCGGCTTTTCCGCGACGCTCATACATGATGCCGGTGTAGTATGTGCGCTCGTAATCGCCCCTGATGCGCGTCAGGTATTCAGTGATGCGGGCGTCGCCGATAGCATAGTCCTTGCCAAACCTGTCGCTCATCGCAAGTACAATGTTTATAAGGGCTTCCTGGTTTTCGGGGTCGATTTTTAAAATATCTAAATAGATGCTTTCTGCGGCTCCAGGCTCGTTGAGAAGCCGGTAGCGATTGGCCTTTTCAATGGCGGCGGGGATGGCTTCGGTGTGTAGTGGTTTTAGTTCGAACATACGACCTTATTCATATGTGTTTTTATTTCTCTTCTGTTCGCGGAGAAGAAATGTCTGTCCTGCTCTTATAAATTTTTTCATGTTTGAACCAATTCAACAATCCCATAATAAGCCCAAAAACAGTCGCATGAAAAAAGAAGGTGATCCACGTTCTCGAAGAACTGAAATACTGTCCAAACGTTTGTCCGTCATCGCGTAAAAGGAAAAACCCGACGACCTGCATAACGACCGCGAATGGCCCACCCATTATCAAAATACCGTCAAAAAATAAATATCGTCCAAAGCCGTTCTTTTTTTTCTCAAACCAAATTTCTTCCGTATATTTCATTTCTTTCGGAACAACTTCACCAGCTTCTTGAGCGGATCGTAATGCTCGTCAACGACGCGCTCCTTAAGTGGAATGATAGCATTGTCCGTTATCGTGATGTTTTCCGGACAAACTTTTGTGCAGCATTTTGTAATGTTGCAATAGCCGATGCCGAAAAGATCTTTCAGATCTTCTGTTCTATTTTCGGTGTCGAGCGGATGCATTTCGAGCGCCGCCGTATAAACCAAAAATCGCGGACCGATAAATTCCTGATGCTTTTCGTGATCGCGAAGCACGTGGCAAACATCCTGACACAGAAAACATTCGATACACTTCCGAAACTCCTGCACACGGTCGATGTCTTCCTGCACCATTCTCCACGTTCCGTCTTCAGCGTCCGGTTTTCGAGGTTTGAATTTTTTGATGCGCTTCTTGACCTCGTAATTCCAGGAAACGTCCGTTATAAGGTCTTTTATCGGCGGAAATGCTCGCATAGGTTCGATAGTAATAGGCTGATCGAGCGGAATAGTGTCGAGCCGCGTCATGCACAACAGCTTGGGCATACCGTTGATCTCAGCGGAGCATGAACCACATTTTCCGGCTTTGCAGTTCCATCGGCAAGCAAGATCTGGAGCCGATTCGGCCTGTATCTGATGCACGGCATCAAGCACGACCATTCCTTCGGTGACCTCGGTCTGATAGTCAACCATTTCCGCCGTTTCACGCCCGCCACGTCTTATACTGAATGTCACTTTCATTTTTTTAGCCACGAATGACACGAATTACACAAATGGTTTCTATTCGTGCCATTCGTGTAATTCGTGGCAAAAAAGTTCTTATCCCATTTCCTCAATTATAGCTTTCAAAGCCGCCGGCATTTCCGCCAGAGGTATTTTCTCGATCCGCATTGCTCCATCAGAATCTTTTTTCAGTGAGTAATTAAATTTTGCATACTCGGGATCTTTGCCCGGAAAATCGTCGCGAAAATGTCCGCCGCGGCTTTCCTTTCGTTCGATAGCGGCGCGGGCTATCGCTTCGGAGACGGTCAGTAAGTTATGCAGATCGAGCGCCGTGTGCCAGCCCGGATTGAAATCGATATTGCCCGGAACAAATGTGCGTGCAGCACGGCTGCTCAGAGCATCAAGTCCGTTAAGTGCCTCGATCATTTCGTCGTGCGTGCGCACGATGCCGACATTGGCCTGCATCATTTCCTGTAGATCGTGCTGTATCGTGTATGGATTTTCGCCGCCCTCTCGTTCGAACGGTTCAAGTGCCGCAAGCACCTTGTCTTTTATATCGTCGTCATCGATTGTGCCGTGACCGTTTTCCTTTGCGAAGATAGCCGCGTGTTCGCCTGCGCGCTTTCCAAAGACGATCAGGTCAGAAAGAGAATTGCCGCCAAGCCGATTCGCGCCATTGATACCGGCGGCACATTCGCCCGCCGCAAACAACCCCGGCACGGTTGATGCCTGCGTGTCGGCATCGACGCGAATTCCGCCCATAACGTAATGCGTCGTCGGGCCGACCTCCATCGGCGTCGTCGTGATGTCGAGATTGGCAAGCTGCTTGAACTGATGATACATCGACGGCAGCTTTTTCTTTATATGCTCGGCAGCGTCCGGCAACTTTTCTTTTATCCAGGCGATGTCGAGAAAAACACCACCGTGCGGTGAACCGCGTCCGGCCTTGACCTCGCGATTGATGCAGCGGGCGACGTGATCGCGCGTGAGAAGTTCGGGCGGACGGTTGGCTGTTTTGTCGCCTTGTGTATATCGCCAGCCTTCTTCCGGGTCACTCGCGGTTTGATCTTTATAGTTGTCCGGTATGTCATCAAACATAAACCGGCGGCCTTCGCTGTTTTTGAGAATGCCTCCTTCGCCCCGAACGCCTTCGGTCACAAGAATGCCGCGAACGCTAGGCGGCCAGACCATGCCTGTCGGATGGAATTGGATAAATTCCATATCGATCAGCTCGGCCCCGGCGTCGTATGCAAGTGCGTGGCCGTCACCGGTGCCTTCCCAACTGTTGCTTGTGATCTTGTAAGCTCGTCCGATGCCGCCAGTGGCAAGAACGACCGCTTTGGCTTTGAAAATACGAAAACGGCCGTGCTCGCGTTCGTAGGCTAAGCAGCCGACCACGCGGCCACTATCCTTTAATAAGGATAGGACAGTGACCTCCATATAGACCTGAATTCCCTGATGAATGCCGTGATCTTGTAAAGTGCGGATGAGTTCGAGGCCGGTGCGGTCGCCTACATGGGCGAGACGAGGATAACGATGGCCGCCGAAATTTCGCTGTAATATTTTGCCGTCCTTTGTGCGGTCAAAAACTGCACCCCATGCTTCAAGCTCGCGGACGCGATCAGGCGCCTCTTTTGCATGAAGTTCAGCCATTCGCCAGTTGTTTATATACTGGCCGCCGCGCATCGTGTCAGAAAAATGGACCTTCCAATTGTCGCGGTCATCGACATTCCCCATCGCCGCCGCCATTCCGCCCTCGGCCATAACAGTGTGAGCCTTGCCAAGCAGCGATTTGCAGACAAGCCCGACCGAAACGCCCGCAGCCGATGCCTCAATAGCCGCCCGCAAGCCCGCGCCACCGGCACCGATGACGAGAACGTCGTGTTCGTATGTTGTGTAATCGTTCATTTGTCGGAACGCAGGCTGCCAGCCTGCGTGGGGCGAGTTTGTAGCCTCGCGTTACTTACCAAC
>JANMDA010000153.1:0-8265 GCA_031376085.1 Chloracidobacterium sp. | reverse complement strand
AGAGTTTGCGGTTTTCGTCGGAGCGGCGCTCCAATTCGGCGAGCAGATTCCGCTGTGCGATGGCACCGCCGATGTGCCGTCCCATCGCACGAATTATTTCTCTGTCGTAGCTAGTATAAGGCTCGCCCGTGGCCTTTTCGCCCAGGAATACTGCTCCGACGGTCTCATCGCGAATGACCAGCGGCATCATTAATAACAGCTTTGAGCTGTCAAAAGTTTGATCGTAAACCTGAAAGAACGGAAGCACTTTCGCCTTTGCGATTTCAATCGGATGAATTCCGTTTGTCAGAAATTGCCGTTCGTCTTCATAACAAAGCGAAAGGCTGAGGGGAAAATCATCACCCAGCCCGCGAACCGCAAGCATATTCAGCTCATGCCCAAATCGCGAATATCGGGCGACCCCGCCGCGCATGATCCCAAGCGAACCTAAAATAAGATGGAGCGACGTTCGGATCGTCTCTTGAAAATTGTTCTTATTCGTGATCTCATGGCCAAGCTCGGCCAACGCCCCGAATGCATGAATTAGTTTTGAATCGTGTTCAGCCATGTTTATGTCCTGTCAGGCAATGGTTACATGTTTGGAAACGCCAAGCATGTCGAATAGTTCGACCGTGTCCTCGTTTACATCGGAAAACACCACTTCTGCCCCGTTATTGAATGCGATATCGATCACGCCTAGCAGTATTGAAATTCCTATGCTGTTAACGATCTCGGTTTTTGAGAAATTTACGATAAGCTCTTTGCAGCCTGCATCGATGCGTCGTCGGCATTCGTATTCGAGTTGTTCGCCGCTCAATTTGTTAAGATAGTCGCCTGCAAAGATCACAGATCTTTCTTCGGCAGCCTCGTTTGAGCTGACAATTCCAGTTGCAGAATTCACTTAGTTATTTTCCTTGTATAAGTTAGCGTATGTGTCCGAAGAAACCACTTGAACAGTAGTTCTATCATATACAAGTGCATAATAACAACACTTTATGCTTAAAGAAATGGATTTTTTCGATAAATTATCAAATATTATGGCTTTTTGGGGTTTCCGGCAAGGTTTTACTTAGGTGACAGCGGCATAAGGAACGCGGCCAAATTCTGCCAGCAACGGCTTTAGATGTTCAATAATAAGCTCGTGAACCGCTCCATTCGTTGCGAGAATGCCGTTGTGATTTTGCAGATCGGCTCGGTCGTAGCGGATGTCGTAACCAAAAAGATCGGTAAAGCGTCCGCCTGCTTCCTCCAGAATTATCTGCGGAGCGCAGGTGTCCCAAAGTTTTGTTCGCGGCCCCGGATGCAAATAGATGTCGCAGGTATGATCGGCGATCAGGCCAACCTTCAAGCCAACCGAACCACGTTTAATGGTTCTGCCAAACGCAAAATACTCGATGATGCGTGACATCTTGGAACTTGGATGATTGCGCGACATTGCCAATGTCATGTCGGACAACTCTCGAACACTTGACGTTTTCATCGGCAATGGCTCGCCGCCGTTATTTACAGTAAACGAGCCTTCACCCTTTACGGCATAACTAAGTTTGTCGTGAATCGGAAGATAAACAACGCCGAGAATCGGAACGCCGTCCTCGGCAAGGCCGATCTGAACACCAAAGTCTCCGTCCTTTTTTACAAAACCGGCCGTGCCGTCAATGGGGTCGATGATCCAGACACGCCGCTTGGAGATACGCAATTCCGCATCATCGATCTCTTCTTCAGACAATATCCCGTCATCTGGAAATGCCTCGCCCAAACAATCGACGATCAAACGGCTCGCTTCTCGGTCGGCTATCGTTACCGGTTCACTGTAGTTATCGGCACCGATTTTTTGTTCAGTCTCGAATTCGCCTGCGTAATGTTTGAGAATTGTCTTTCCGGCAAGAAGCGCCGCATCTATTGCGGTCTGAAGTTCAGTCTGAAGCATTACCTATGATTCTATCAAAAAAACACAGTCACGACTTTTCAACCGCCTCCGTGATCTTGCATCGCGGGCAAATGAGTAACATTTGGGTTTTGTCCATCCATTTTGCAAGAGCGGCGTTTGCTAGTTCAGGTGTTTTGCTTTCAGCCTCGCCCTCGCGAAATATTCTCGAGTGGGTTTCTGTAGACGGTTCTTTCTGTTTCAAATCAACCTCACAGCGGCGGCATATCCATCCTGTTCCGTCGTTATAAAAATCGCTGAGTTCTTCCATAATAAAAACGCAGCATTGGCCTTAAATCCCACGCTGCGTAATTTTGCTTAAGTTACACGTTTACTGGACTCGGCGGATCGGCCGGGCCGCAGATTGTATAGGCAGCAGCTTAACCGGCTTAACAGTATTAGTGCCATTGCGGTAGATCGCAACTTGTATCGTATCGCCGATCTGTTTCTTATCGAGATAACGATAAAGGTCGTCAAGATCATTCATTTTTTCGCCGTCGATAGAAATAATAATGTCACCTAATTTGACGCTCCCTGCCGCATCTTGCGACAGGCCGAGCAGGCCTGCACTAGAAGCTGATGCTCCCGGAGCGACATTCCAGACGACCAAACCAGCATCAACTGGCAGCCGCCCGTTAAAGTCGGACACTGACCGAAGATTGGCCCCAAGCTTTGGACGACGCACTTCACCAAATTGGATGAGCTGCGGCACGACACGTTTTGCAATGCTTATCGGGATCGCAAAACCGACGCCGACCGAGCCGCCAGCGGGCGAAAGTATTTGCGAATTGATACCGATCATTCTTCCGAATTTGTCGAGCAGCGGGCCGCCCGAATTACCGGGATTGATCGAGGCATCGGTTTGTATGGCGGCATCTATCGGCCGATTGTTTCGCGCTCTGATCGGTCGTTGAAGACCGGAAATAACTCCTGTTGTCAATGTGCGGTCGAGACCGAATGGATTTCCTATCGCCAAAACTTTTTGTCCAACAGTCAATTTATCAGAATCGCCTAATGGAACAACCGTCAGGCCCGCTGGCGGCGCATCGATCTTGATAACCGCCAGGTCGGTGTCCGGATCACCGCCGACAACGGTTGCCGGATAAGTTTTGTCACCGCCAAAACTCACACTTAGTTTTTGCGCGCCTTCGATGACATGATAATTGGTGACAATGTTTCCATTAGTGTCGATCACCGAGCCTGAACCATTGCCCTTTCCTTCCTGCTCGTTGCCGAACCAGTCCTGCGAAATAGATGTCGTATTAATAAAAGCCACGCCCGGAGAGATAGCTTTATAAACGTCAATGTTGTTTTGCTCGTCCGAAACCGTCGACGGGTCAGAGATCTTTACCGGCGTTTCTTCCGCCGATGTTATAGAACCGGCGCTTTCTGAGTTCCAAAACCTGCCGAGATTATAGAGCAATGCCGTCGCTCCAACCGCGATCAGCGCTGATGCAAAGGCCAGCAGCAGTATCTGCCGCGCCGATAATTGATAAACCGAATTCCTTTTCATAATGACAACCTCACCTACAGATAAAATATCAAGAAATTTGATGCGGCCAAAGTGCATCGACGTTGTGTTGTGATTTACGAAAAAAACGGCCCGATGTTTCGTCATAAAACATCGGGCCATGAGTGCTGGACTCCAGTAGAGAAGAATTATGTTATGAGAGCGAATAATTTGCCGGGCAATTCCATCATTTCGCGCAGCTCAGAATTTGAAACATACCCGAACGCCGAAAGTCCCGTAAAAAAATGAATGCCCATAAGGCTTATATAGATCGCCAGAGCAACAGCAAGGCCGTATTTAGCAAGTGGGCGATTTCCCCAACGGCACAAAACGATCGCCGCAAAGGCTCCTATTCCGATCTTAACTGCGAGAAATGGCCAGTTTCCAATATCCAGCAAAGCCGCCATGAGTTGATTTCCCTCGGTGGCGACACCGGCACGGACCCAGATTATTGTTAAGAGAGCATCGAGAAGATTGAGAGCAAAGAGAAGAAAGGTAGGGGCGAATAAGTGCATTTTATTAATATTCTCCTGCAAAAACTTGTTAAACTTCTCTCTGAAACTACTTGACCCCCGGGTATTAAACCGGGGGCCAATAAGAAAAGGAGATTGTCAATCTGAAATTATGTTCGAAGTGAATATATGACTAATCGACATCGATTTCAGAAAATTCGACACTTTTTGTTTCTTGTTTTCGCAGGTGTTATTCTGGACACAGATATTCCGCGCAAGCGGCGTTATTTTTGCAACGATTTTCGGGGCTTTGCATTCAAATCTGCGGCATTTTGATCGCAGATCGTGCTTTGGAGGAGAAAAATATGAAACGTCTATTACAAATAAAAAATCTGGCAGTATTTTTAGCATTATTTATAGTCATCGGCGCCATTCCGGCGTTTTCGCAGGCCAAAAAGCCGGTTCTCAAACGCAGGCCTGTGGCAAAGAAAAAGGTTATCTATAAGGTGCCTGTCTACACTGTTGAGACCGGAACAACAATGCGTGCCCGAATGAATGAAACACTCAATTCAAAGAGTGCAACTGTCGGGGAATCATTCGCAGCGACGATCACAGAGCCGGTTTATTCGACAAACGGCGTTGTGGTCATTCCAGTCGGCAGCAAAGTTCAAGGACGAGTTGACTCAGTGAAACAGGCTGCAAAAGGCGGAAAGCCGGGCGAGATCAGTGTGAGTTTCACACAGGTTCGACTGCCAAACGGCAAAACGCGCGCTATCAACGGCTCGCTCACCGATCTGGAAGGAAAAACGTCCAGCGACAATGAAAGTACCGCGACCGGCAAGAAAATGGGAAACCGCAAGCTGATCTTTATCGGCGGCGGCGGTGCCGGCGGAGCTATACTTGGAGCAGCCATCGGCGGCGGTAAAGGAGCACTTATCGGTGGACTTCTGGGCGCAGGCGGCGGATTTCTTGGTGATAAATTGACCAAAGGCCCCGAGGCAGAGGTCAAATCCGGCACGGATTTTGGCGTATATCTGAATCAGTCCATCTCAATGCCAAAATTCGGCGAGACCACGCCGATCAATCCTTAGTCGCAACTACAATTATTTTAATACAGCTGTCTGAAAAGGCAGCTTTTCTTTTTTTTGTTCCGTTCCATTCCAAATGGAACAAATGGAACCGCGTGGAACAAGACCAATCAAATACTGTGAACAAGGAATTCCGGTGTGACTATAACGGGAGAAAAGAAACCTGCAGTGGTATTAAATAGCCGCAACCTCGCCTGTTTACGGACGTTGGCGATGTGGCCGAAGTTCCAGGTTACAAGATAATCGATCTTGTGAAATGAAGCGAGGGCGACGTGAATGGCGTCGGCGAGGTATTTACGATGAAAGATGCCGCGTTCGATGTAGCCTTCGGCGAGGATCGCGACTTCTTCAGCAATATCGAGCTTTTCGAGCGGGCGGATGAGATTGAGGTAACCTGAACGGTGCGGCTCTGCTATACGTTCGATCTCGCGCTCGACCAAAACGGAACTAAATACACGATATTCCGAAAGCTCGTGCTCCCACCAGCGTATCGTGATATCGCGTCGAAAAGGGTCGCCGTTGTCGAGATAGGCTCCAACGACCGATGTTTCCAGATAGAGGCCGAGTTTCATTCGGCTACAGAATATCAGTTTTCGGGCTTTATGGCTTCAAAGACAACCTTGGAGTTTTTGAAATCGAAGGTAAGGCGATAGTTTTTTAGGAAATTGCCGCCCAAAATTCCGGCCTGCTCAAAGCCTGAGGCTTCGTTAATGATGTCGAGGTCAAGCGCTACGGCTTTAATGCTGGTGCGGGAATGCCTGCCGAATGTAATTCTCGGGAGCATGAAGGACGATACGTCCTCTCTAATGCCGGCAGAACCGATAACCCGCATTTTTTCGTCATTCACGAATGGGCTGATGCCGTCGGTTTTTGCCACGCGTTCGGAGATTACCGACACGCTGGCACCCGTATCGACTATAAAATTCAACATCGCGTCGATGCCCTCTAATTGGACCTCGCCGCTCAAAAATCCACTCGATGTGAGCCTGAGCGGAAGTGAAAGAGCATCGTTCTTTTGAAATTCAAGCGTGTCGGCCGGTTTTTTTGTAAGCGAGAAAGTCCGTGTGCCGTAATCGATCGTGGTCAGAAATTTAGAGATCAACGCAAGGCCGATGTAGCCGTCAACCTCCTGCGTGGGATCCTGAAATTTACGCAAATAGACCGGCACGTTCTTTACGTTGACATCGCCGATCGAAACCTTTCTGACCAGTCCGTAAACGATCTCAAATTTTCCGTCGCCGCCGATGCCTTTTGCGTAACCGCCTTTTGTGATCGGATTGATCTTGAGCCGCTTCGCCGTCTTCTCTGAAATGACCGATATTCCAGATCCGGTGTCCAAAACAAATCTCAACGGCTCGGCCTTATCGTTGATGCGAAGTTTTATTATCGGGCGGTCGCCTTCAAGTTCAAACGGAATACTCGTCTGATCGCGGCCGTCGGTGCTGTAAAGCTTGCCACGCTTGCCCAAAATGCGAAGAAAATCGATAAGGCCTTTTATGCGTTCGCGGCGGTCGTTGTCTACTTTACTGCTGACTTTAAGAAAATGTTCGTAATGGTCTGCCGCTTCCTTAAAAAGTTCGGCACGGCCAGCGGCCTGTGCACACGCAAATAAATAATCGGGCTCGTCAGGCCTTAGCTCTATCGCCTTCAGCAGAAGGTAAAGGCCATCATTTACCTTGTTCTCATAGAATTCAAGCATTCCCGCGCCTGCCCATGCAAGGTGCTCTTTTCTGTTCAATCGGACGGCGCTCGCAAAAAAGGCGCGTGCATCGGGAAAGCGTCCTGCGGAAAGAAACATCGCTCCCATGACAGCGTAGGCGTGTGAGTTGGTCCGATCGCGCTCAATGACAGGGAGGCAGATATTGTAAGCGTCCAGAAGCCTTCGCTGCTTGACCAGAACGTAAGCAAGTTCGACTTGAGCATCGCTGCGGTTGGGATCGATCTCAACTGCCCGACGCAGAAGAGTTTCGGCCTCGGCAAACGAACCATCCCGCGTAAGCTTGCCGGCCTTTTTGATGAGGCTGCGAATATCGTCAAAGTTTGAAGATGTTGTGTCTGAAGCGTAAGCCGGAACAGAACTGAGTAACAAGGCGAGGAAAGCGAGTAGAAGCAGATTTGTCGATCTCCTCAGAAACCGGTAAGCCACGGTATGAAAATCTCCAGGCCTCATCACTATTCCTATTCACTGCCCACCGACCACTGACCACTACTTCAGTATAGCTCCGGTTTTGATCGACCAGAGGACAAGATCCAATTCGTCAAAATCTATGCCGGTCTCATCAGTCAAATTTTTGAGCTTGTTCTCGATAATTAGATACTTCGAACGCGTATTTGGTGGCTTAGGCTCGTCAATTATTTTCAGTTCGGCGAGGCAATTCAAAACGTGCTTGTCGAGGATGGCGTAACCTTTGAAGCCGATGTTTCTCAAATAATGGCTTGCCTCTTTATAACCAAGGCCTTTGATACCTTTCTCGGTCACCAGCCAATCACGCCGCTCCAATGAACAGTCGAAACTCTTAAGCTTCCTACGCAGCCGCAGGCCGCAATGTTCTCGAAGGAAATCTCTCGACGCGACAATATAACGCGATCTTGCATTTGGATAACGATGAACCCCGCTCAGCGCCGCCGCAAGTTCGGCCTGCTCGCCGGTGAGAAGTATAGGTTTTACAGCCTCAAGCGCATTGAGGCCCATACGCGCCGAACAGCCGCCAGTGAAAAAACAAAAAACCATCTCTTCCCACAGATTTAGGTCCGTCCCGCGTTTTCCGATCCTTTCAAACTCGGAGAGCCGCCGCCGAATCTCACGCTTGCGCTCGGCGTGTGCTGCTTTTATTTTTTCGATGGTTATCGGCTCTTTTTCTCGTTTCACAACTAAGCAAATTATTGCACGGAACTCTGATCTCTGTCGCAAGTGTCCCACTGTCCTACTACTTTTTTTCGCAAAATCGTGTCCCAACTGTCGCTCCACCCCAATTCCACCAGCCCGTTTCAACGGGCTTAAATTCCAGCGGCTTAAGCCAAAGAAAAAGGACGTTAAAACGCCCTTAAAAATATCCTCGCAATCTAACCACGTCCTAAAGGGACATGGCTATGCAAGAAAAGCCTCGTGAACGAGGCTGAAAGAATCATTCGAGCAAGAGGCTCGGCTGATCGTCGTTTTCGGCGACTACATTTTGTGCTTTTTTGTATGTAACGATGTTCGGCGGCAGATCGACGGTCTTTCCGGCTAACAGGTCTTCGACCGTTAGTATTTGTAAGCGCGGATAATCTTTGTTCCAGCCGGGCGAAATGGTAAAAGCCCTTTTCAGCGGC
>JANMDA010000108.1:0-14594 GCA_031376085.1 Chloracidobacterium sp. | reverse complement strand
TTCATATTTTTCTCAAAACGCTCTTTCAATTCGTTTAGCAGTTCTACGCGTTGTTCCGGTGTCAGTTTATTTTTCATTTTCTTTATTACGAACTTACGCGATCTTTCGACTCTCAGGCCTTAGATACCATGATACTACTGTCAGTGTTCCAAGTAATATTGATGGGAAAATATCACCAAAAGCGTCGCCCATAACAATATGCGAAATTAACGCTCCTGACGTTACAAAGAAAAATCCCGCATAGGCCCATTCCTTTAATAACGGAAATCTCGGAGCAGGTATAGCTGCGATGCCAAAGACCTTCCACACGCCAAGTATCGTAAAAAAATAGATCGGATAACCGAGACGCATCATATTCTCCATCGCCTCTGGCGGAGATTTAACGATCTGAACTATCGCACTTGTCCCCATTCCCAAAGCGAACCAAAGTGTCGCTACCCAATAGATGATTTTCTTTGCTCTTGTCATAATTTTCACCTTAATTTGCTTACCGTTTCCTGCAATCGGTTATGTGCCATGTTGAGCCCCATAGCAAATGGCAGCTGCATCAATTGATCTCTGAGTTCGGGAGATCTGAATACTATCTGCATATTTAGCTTGCTGGTTTCGTCCGTCAGTTTTTCAAATTCAAGAAACTCAAGCTGAACGGCGAACGGCGTATTTTCCATTTCAAACGTCCGAGTGATCTTCTCGTTTAGAACAAACCCATGGATCGTCCCATTTGCGCTAAATACTACATTTCCCTGAGGGTCAGACGTTTCAAACCGGTAACCGCCGTGCTGTTTGTTTTCAAGTTTGAGCACTTTTGTTCCCATCCATTGCTCGACGATTTCGGGCTCTACATACGCCTTAAAAAGTAATTCTAGCGGCAGATCAAATTCCCTTGTGATCCGCAATTCCTGTTTGCCGTCTTCGGCATTGATCTCAGTTTTTCGTTCCATATTATTTTTTCGTTTTGTATTTTTTCATCACGGTTTCGAGTTTATTAAATCTGTCATCCCACATCTTGCGAAAAGGTTCTATAAAATCGGCTACCTCTTTCATTTTTTTTGCGTTCAGCAAATAATAAATTTCTCTTCCATTCTGCTTTTGTTTTAGCAATTCGCACTCGGTCAGTATCTGCAAGTGTTTTGAAACCGTCGGCCTTGAGGTGTCAAAATTTGAGGCTATTGTACCGGCTGTCATGGATTGAGCGGCCACCAACACAAGTATTGCCCTGCGTGTCGGGTCTGCTATTGCTTGAAAAACGTCTCGTCTTAAGTTCATTGTGTAGCTATGTGACTACGAATATACATGAAGTCATTTGGCTACGCAAGTCCTTTTTAAAATTTTCTTAAAATAAAAAAAGCGGCCCGTTGCCGAGCCGCCTTTTAACTATTAACAAACTGCTTAACCCCGAATTACGCGAGGTCAAAACGGTCGAGGTTCATCACCTTGTTCCACGCCGTAACGAAGTCTTTAACAAACTTCTCTTTCGAATCCGAACACGCATAGACCTCAGCGAGTGAACGCAGCTCCGAGTTCGAGCCGAATATCAGATCAGCTCGGGTCGCGGTGTATTTCTTCGCACCAGTCTTGCGGTCGCTGCCTTCGAAGAATTCCTGCGAATCATCGGTCGCCTTCCACGCCGTGCCCATGTCGAGAAGATTGGTGAAAAAGTCGTTCGTCAATGCACCTGGCTGGGAAGTAAAAACGCCGTGGCTTGAACCGTCGAAGTTTGCACCAAGCACTCGCAAGCCGCCAACAAGCACCGTCATCTCAGGCCCGGTCAGTGTCATTAGATTTGCCCTATCGACGAGCAACGCTTCAGTCGCTACCGTGAATTTGGAACTTAGATAATTACGGAAACCGTCTGCCTGCGGTTCCATGTAACCAAACGATTCAACATCGGTTTGCTCTTGCGTGGCATCGCCTCGTCCCGGTGTGAAAGGAACTGTCACATCAAAACCTGCTGCCTTGGCAGCTTTTTCGACGCCGACGTTTCCTGCCAGCACGATCAGGTCGGCAAGCGAAACATTACCAGCATCGGCCCTGATGCCTTCGAGCACGCCCAGGACCTTTGCGAGTTGCGCAGGATTGTTGACAGCCCAATCTTTCTGCGGAGCCAAACGAACACGAGCGCCGTTTGCTCCGCCGCGTTTGTCCGAACCGCGAAATGTCGATGCCGATGCCCAGGCAGTCGAAACCAATTCTGCTACCGACAATCCGGAATCGGCTATCTTAGCTTTCAGAGCGCCGATGCCGTTGGCGTCGAGGCTCGTTGTCGAAGCCGGAACAGGATCCTGCCAGATGAGATCTTCGGCGGGAATTTCAGGTCCGAGATAGCGAACCGTTGGGCCCATATCGCGGTGCGTCAGCTTGAACCAAGCTCTTGCAAATGCCTCGGCAAACGCCTGCGGATTTTCGAGAAAACGCTGAGAGATCTTGCCAAATTCCGGATCAAATCGCATCGTCAAGTCCGTCGTTAGCATCGTCGGTCTGTGAAATTTGCCGGCAATGTGAGCATCGGGAATGATCTCGTCGGCGTCCTTCGCGGTCCATTGAATAGCACCTGCCGGGCTGCTGGTTTGCTCCCATTCGAATTTGAAAAGATTCTCGAAATAGTTGTTCCCCCATTGTGCCGGCGTCGTCGTCCATGTGACCTCCAGGCCGCTCGAGACCGTGTCGGCTCCGTGTCCGCTGCCGTAGTTGCTCGTCCAGCCAAAGCCTTGCTCCTCGATCGACGCGCCTTCGGGTTCGAGGCCTTTGTGCGACTCGGGTGCGGCTCCATGGGCCTTGCCGAACGTGTGGCCGCCGGCAATGAGTGCAACGATCTCTTCGTCGTCCATTGCCATGCGGTAAAATGTCGAGCGGATATCCTTGGCAGCAGCCATGTAATCGCCGCTTGCCTCCGGGCCTTGCGGATTGACGTAGATCAGTCCCATGTGGGTCGCGGCAAGCGGCTGATTCAGTTCGCGGTCGCCGGTAAAGCGTTTGTCGTCGCCAAGCCACTCTGTCTCGTCGCCCCAGTACATATCCTGATCCGGTTCCCACACATCAGCACGCCCGCCGCCGAAACCAAATGTGCGAAAGCCCATCGATTCAAGTGCTACGTTACCCGCAAGGATCAGTAGGTCGGCCCACGAAATTTGCTTGCCGTATTTCTGCTTGATCGGCCAGAGCAATCGGCGCGATTTGTCGATGTTGACGTTGTCCGGCCAGCTGTTAAGAGGAGCAAATCGCTGTTGGCCGCGTCCACCGCCGCCACGGCCGTCCGCAACTCGATATGTACCAGCCGCGTGCCAGGTCATGCGGACCATCTGCGGGCCGTAATGGCCAAAATCGGCCGGCCACCAATCCTGCGAATCCGTCATCAGCGCAACCAGGTCGCGCTTCAGGCCTTCATAATCAAGTTTCTTAAATTCTTCGGCGTAGTTAAACCCGGTTTCCATCGGATCCGAAAGTGCAGAGTGCGAACGCAGAACGTTCAGATCCAGTTGATTTGGCCACCAGTCCTTATTCTTAGTGCCGTTCGTTCCGGCATCGTGTTTCTTCGCTGCCCCCGTGAACGGGCATCCGTTTGAACCATTTTCATTTCCCATTTTTGATTTACCTTTCCTTATAAGTTAATTAAATCTATTTAGAACAAATTCATCTCACTTTTTTTGTTTTGCACAATCAGGACATAGTCCGTGCAGAGTCAATTCGATCGACTCGGGTTCGAATTTCGAACGCTTTGCTGCTTCCTTAAACAAGCCTTCCGGAATGGACAGTTCCAGATCGACAAGCTTTCCGCATTTATTACATATTGCATGGTCGTGCCGCGTCAGCTTGCGGTCGTAACGCATAGCGTCCATACCAAACCGAACTTCGCCGATCAACCCTTCATTTTTCAGATAACGCAGAGAATTATAAACAGTGGCAAACGAAATGCCCGGCAAAACTCTACGCGCGTCCTCGAAAACTTCGTTAGCCGTCAGATGCTCTTCCGACTCACGAATCACCTGCAAAACAGCCTGACGCTGCTTCGTAATTCCCAAACTCTCGATATCTTTAATCGCGTACTTCATTAACCTAACTTAAACTTAGAATAATTCTAAGTTTAAGCAATGTCAAACGCTGGAACTTCGCGGTTATTTAGCTGTATAATTGCGTTTAGAACTCGTAATTAGATTAAAATCACAATGAGATTATATTTATGCATAAATTACATTTTGTGTTCGTTGTAATTCTGTTACTAGCTGGTTCAACCGTTGCTTTCGGACAGCGTTCGGCGGTGATGAAGCCGATCAACCAATTTGTCAATGGCTTTAACAAAGGCGATATGCAATCGGCGATGGCAGCTTGTTCAGAAGCGACCGCGATCATTGATGAGTTTCCGCCGCACACATGGAGCGGGGCCGGTGCATGTCAAAAATGGATTGACGATTACGACGCAGACGCCAAGAAAAATGGCATCAAAGATGGCGTCGTTACGCTTGGTAAACCTTCACACTTTGAAATGACAGCAGACTATGCTTATGTTGTGATCCCTTCAAGCTACATATATAAACAAAAGGGAAAGCGAGTTGCCCAGATCGGCTCAATGTTCACATTCTCACTTAATAAAGGAACCAACGGCTGGATGATCACAGGCTGGTCGTGGTCCACGAAATAATTGTCAGAACCGCCTGCGTAAGCGGGCGGCATTTAACGCTGTTGAGAATTACACGCCAAACTTATTTGAGAGCGTTTTTAACCAAACAGTTTTTGCCCGCCGCTAAAGCAACGGGTTCTGACTTCTGAACCACTCGACAAACTTCGGAATGCCGTCTGCGATCTTGGTTGTTGGATTATAGCCGAGCAGTTCGCGGGATTTCGTTATGTCGGCAAAAGTGATCGGCATGTCGCCGGGTTGGTTCGGTTGGCGGTCTATGACTGCACTCATATCGAGGCTGCGTTCCAACAGACTTATCAATTCGCCAAGCTCGATCGTCTGCGACTCGCCTAGGTTAAATATTTCAAATATCGATTCGTCATAATCGATAGCCGCACGCACGCCCTGAATTATGTCGTCAACATAAGTGTAATCGCGCCGCGTCATGCCGTCGCCAAACACCTGAATCGGCTTGCCTTCGGTAATAAGACGCGAGAATTTGTGTATTGCCAGATCAGGCCGCTGACGCGCTCCGTAAACCGTAAAAAATCGCAATGCGACGATACGAATACCGTAAAGATGCGAATATGTGTGGCAGATCAGTTCGCCTGCGGCTTTAGTAGCGGCATAAGGTGAGATCGGCTGATGAATGCGGTCTTCCTCAGCAAAAGGCACTTTTGCATTGATGCCGTAAACGCTCGATGACGAGCCAAAGACAAACTGCTTTATGTTGTGCTCTTTTGCGAGTTCGAGCAGGTTGAGCGTGCCGTTAATATTCGTTTCGGCATAGAGTTTTGGTTCGCTCAATGATGGCCGCACGCCAGCCCGAGCGGCCAGATGAACGATCACGTCAAACTTGTATTCCGCAAAAAGCGCCGCCATCGTAGCCGCGTCTCGAATATCGGCATCAACTATCCTGTAGTTAGACGATTTCAAATGCTCGGCAATGTTGGCGTGCTTGATCTCAGGCGAGTAAAAATCGTTAAAATCGTCAACGACCGTGATCTCCCAAGTGTTTTCACTTAGCAAACGATCAACAAGATGCGAACCGATAAATCCGGCACCGCCGGTTACGAGTATTTTTTTTAAAGACATTTGGCAGATAGCTCGTCAATAGACAAAACGGAAATATTATATTTGCTTTTTACCGCAAAAATGTATTATTTTAACCAGAAATAATAGTGTAAAGTCTACGTTTGTTTACAAATTCAAAGAGTATCTAAATTTAGAGGTTCCAGATGAAAAAAACAATTATTCCACATGTCACCAGTTTAACCATAGTGTTCCTCGTCCTTTTCTCTTACGCTCAAATCGGAAATGCTCAGGGATTTGACCGTATCGAAAAAGAAAGAATGAAAGGCATTCTTAATACTGTAAAGAATGAAGTTAAGAAAAACTATTACGATCCGGCTTTTCACGGCATCGACCTTGACGCCCGTTTTAAGAAGGCAGACGAAAAACTGGACACTGCGACTTCCACCGCACAGGCTCTTTCCATAATCGCGCAGTGCCTGATCGATTTTAACGATTCACACCTCTATTTACAGCCGCCGCCAACTACTTTGGAGGTCGAATACGGCTGGCGAATGCAGGCCATTGGGGACAAGGTGTTTATAACGCAGGTAAAGCCTAAAAGCGACGCGGAGGCCAAGGGATTAAAGCCCGGCGATCAGGTGTTGTCGGTAAGCGGTTTTCGCCCGAGTCGTAAAGAACTCTGGAAGGTTTTGTACTATTACAATACCCTCAGCAAACGTGACAAATTGACATTAAGCATTCTCCATCCCGGCGAGACAACTCCACGCGATCTGGAAATTACCTCCCAACTGCAGAAACAGCCTCAGAATATTACCTTTACGACGTATTTTTTGTTTGATGATCCTTTTTATAATGAAGAGAATTACAAACATCGTCTCTGGAATCTCGGAAATATTACCATATGGAAAATGCCTTCGTTTGCACTTGACCCGCTTGATGCCGAAGGGTTGCTGAACAATGTAAAAAGCGACGGAACGTTGATAATGGACCTCCGCGGCAATGGCGGAGGTTATGTAGTTACGCTCGAGCGGCTGGTTGGCAATCTTTTTACGCAGGACATGAAAATAGCTGACTTGAAAGGCCGCAAACCTATGGACCCCATGAAAGCAAAGGCTCGCGGCAAAGGCGGTTTTACGGGACAACTGATTGTCTTGATAGACAGCGGTTCGGGTTCGGCCTCTGAGATATTTGCCCGCACGGTTCAGCTTGAAAAGCGCGGTAAAGTGATCGGTGACGTTTCTGCCGGTGCTGTCATGCAGGCTAAACATTTTGATGAGGATGCAGGTTCATCAACATTGATCCCTTTCGGTATAAGCATCACAAATGCAGACGTGATCATGTCTGACGGCAAGAGTCTCGAACATGTTGGTGTCGTTCCAGATGAGCTTATTCTGCCGACAGGAACAGATTTAGCCGCCGGCTATGACCCGGCACTGGCAAGAGCTGTCGAATTGGCTGGCGGAAAACTTTCTGCAGAGGCCGCTGGCAAGTACGCCAAATATTATTGGAAATAAGATTTGCTTGCTTGCCGTATTCAATTCAAAAACCGCTGCTTTGCATGAAAACGGTGAAGGATGTCTTCGAGAAAACCTTCGTAGGTAAACGTCTCTAAATTATAGCCGGGCTTAAGTTTATACATTATCGGCAGGGCGATGCGCCAGGCCATCCAGAGGCGTTGGCGTTCGGTCAGGTCCCAGCGGCGGCGCAGGAAACTTTCGACAACCTCGACTTCCCTTTCAGTGAGAAGACTGACGTTCGTCTCGACGCCGGTCGGCTTTTGCACGCGGGTAAAGGCGACATCGGTGATGCGGTTTGAGAACGTCTCGGCAAAAGTCGGAGCCTCGTCGGTGCGTTCCCTAACAACGACCGTTCCGGCAAAAATATCGCCAACGCGTTGGTCGCGGCTGCTCAAAAATATTACGATCAGGCCTACAGAATAAACCGGAAGTATAAAGCCCGGCACGGCGTCACAAATTCGCAAAAGGTTTCGCGCAATTGCTTCCCATAATGTCAATGGCCGTCCGTCCTCGCGTATCACGCGCAACTTCAACCATCGTTTGCCAGGCGTCTGTCCGTTCCAGAGCCATTCAAAAACAATAAAATAGCCTGCAAATATCAGAAAGAGGACAATTATTAAGATCGCCATCGTCCACTTCGGCATTTCGGCAAGCAGTTTGTTGGGCGAATCCGACATTGCCGATGAGCTGTAACCCGTAACGCTGAGCACAAACCAAGCGATCAAAAATATCGACAGATATTGAATAAAGTGATCGATAGCGACCGCAAGAAACCGATTACCAATTGACGCAAGCGCAAATTCGAGCGGCACGCGCTCGGGCGTTTCGATAATCAGCTTTTCTTCGGTTTGGATAATGCTGCGCGGCATATGCTTGGCTTATTATTATGAGAAATGGCGCGCAATTGCAAAAATCCTGTTTTTGCTTGTCAATAACGTTTCGCGTTCTCTATACTTGAATTAGTCGCATATGTTTGGAGTTGAATATTGAAAACTGAATTAAATCGCGAGCAGTTATCGGCTGCGGACTTTCGCTTCGCGATAGTCGTCAGTCGTTGGAACGATAAGCTGACCTCGAAACTCGCTGATGGCGCGGTCGAGGCCCTTTACGAATCAGGTGTCGATCCGGCGTCGATGAAGATCTTTCGCGTTCCCGGCTCATTTGAATTGCCGGTCGCGTGTCTCAAGGCCGCTCAAAGCGGCGATTTTGACGCCGTTATCGCTTTAGGGATCGTCATTCGCGGCGACACGCCGCATTTTGATTACGTCGCGGGACAGGCCGCTAGCGGCATTATGCAGGCTTCTTTGCAGACAGTTGTGCCGATCTTGTTTGGCGTAATTACTGCTGACAATATTGAGCAGGCAACGGCGCGTTCGGGTGAGAAATCAGATAACAAAGGCTTTGAAGCCGCGCTCTCGGCCGTGGAAATGGTAAACTTATTTCGCGAGATGAGCAACAATACTAATCAAGGTGGGAGCGACGCAAAAGTTTTACCGCATGTCGTTTGAAAAAGCAGAGAAGAGTTCGGGCACGAGGCATAAGGCGCGCGAGTGCGCTTTGCAGATGCTTTTTGCATTTGACATGGCCGGCGGCGATGCATCATCGCTGACCAGTAATTACTGGAACGAACTCGGCGACACCGCTATCGATGACAAGACCCGCGACTTCGCCAACAAACTCGTTTGCGGAACCCTTGAAAAAATAGAAGCTATAGACGATGTCATCCGAACGCGAGCCGAGCACTGGCGCATCGAGCGAATGGCGATAGTCGACCGCAACGTCCTCCGCCTCGCCGTTTACGAGTTCCTTCACCACGACACACCCGATAATGTAGCTATTACTGAAGCTCTCGAAGTGACCCGCCGCTTCTCTTCGTTCGAAGCAACTCAATTCATCAACGGCATCCTCGACGGCATCAAACAAGATATCGAATCCGCATCCAACCCGGACGAACCCTCGGAAAAATCAAAGGCTTCTTCGACCTAATTGTTCCTTTAGCCGCAGCCCGTTTCCGATACTGAGAAACCGTTACGGTTTTTTGCCTTTTTGCGTTAAGATTGAGGTTTGGTCGAGGCTATTAATAACATCGTGAGCGAAAAAACATCAAATTTATCCGAATTTATCCGTGAAGCTTTTGGGTCAAATGCCACCTATGTCGAAGGCTTGCTTGAGCGTTACAAAACCGACCCGAAACTTGTCGACGAATCGTGGCAGGCGTATTTCAATGACTTGCTAAATGGCGGCGCGCCTTCCATTGAGGCAGAGACACGAGCGGTAGCGAGTGTGACTGAAGACAAACCCAAACAACCGGTAGCGATCCCACTTGCTCCCGACACCGAGTCAAAACCGATCACCGGCGTGGCAAAAAAGATCGTCGAGAACATGGAGCAAAGCCTGACGGTTCCAACTGCTACAAGCTTTCGCACGATCCCGGTCAAAGTTCTCGAAGAAAACCGCCGCATAATCAACGAACATTTTGCCTCACAAGGACGCGGCAAGGTCTCGTTCACGCATATCATCGCGTGGGCGATCGTCCAGGCCATCAAGGTCTATCCGCATTTGAACATCGGATTTGGTGTTGTAAACGGTGTGCCTTCGCGGCTCGAACACGAAGATATAAATCTTGGCATCGCTATCGATATTGAGAAAAAAGACGGCTCGCGAAACCTGCTCGTGCCCAACATCAAAGGCTCGAACCGGATGAACTTTGCCGAGTTTTTCGCTGGATACAACGATCAGGTCAAACGTGCCCGCGAAGGCAAACTCGAAATCGCCGATTTTCAAGGCACAACTGTTTCGCTGACAAATCCGGGAACTATCGGGACTGCGGCGTCGAATCCGCGACTCATGTCCGGCCAGAGTGCGATCATCGCGACCGGAGCGATCGAATATCCGGCCGAATATCAGGCGATGACCGATGCTGCCCTGTCGTCCATCGGAATAAGCAAGACCGTGACCGTGACCAGCACTTACGATCATCGCGTTATACAAGGTGCGGAAAGCGGTTTGTTCCTCGCCAAGATCCATGAATTCCTCATCGGACAAAATCAGTTTTACGATAATATTTTTGCAGACCTTGAGATAAATTATCCGCCGCTGCGATGGGCAAAAGATAACAATCCTTCGCTTTTGGGTGCGAGCCGCGAACAGGTCGAAAAACAAGCTAACGTCCTACAGCTAATAAATGCATACCGCGTTCGCGGGCACTTTCTTGCCGACATCGATCCGCTCAATATGACGTCGCACATGGCGTCCGAGCTTGATCTTGAAAATTTCGGTTTAACAATCTGGGACCTTGATCGAGAATTTATCACCGGCGGCCTACACGGCGAACAGACCGCGACACTGCGACGGATCTTGGAGATTTTGCGCAAAGCATATTGCGGCAAGGTCGGTATCGAATATCGTCACATACAAAGCAACGAAGAAAAGAATTGGATCAGGGCACGCGTGCGTGAGCAGTTTGTTGACACACAGCCGCTTGGTGACGAGATCAAAAAAGAGCTGCTGCAAAAACTGATCGAGGCCGAGCAGTTCGAACAGTTTCTGCACAAAAAATATCTTGGTCAAAAACGTTTTTCGCTCGAAGGCTGCGAGACGGTCATCCCAATGCTCGATCAATTGATCGAAGGCGCGTCAGCACGCGGTGTCAACGAAATTTACATGGGCATGTCACATCGCGGACGTTTAAACGTGCTCTCGAATATTATCGGCGACCCGGAAAAAGGTGATATGGCCGAACGTATTTTTACAGTTTTCGAAGGCACATCGCATCCTGATTTCCCTGCTGACGAAGGCGACGTAAAATATCATCAGGGAGCAATCGGCACACGCAAAACAAAGGCCGGAAAAAATCTAAGGATTCAATTATCATGCAATCCGAGCCACCTTGAGGCAGTCGATCCGGTCGTCGAAGGCATGGCTCGCGCACGTCAGGA
The DNA here is from genome assembly GCA_031376085.1 of Chloracidobacterium sp. Taxonomy (GTDB): domain Bacteria; phylum Acidobacteriota; class Blastocatellia; order Pyrinomonadales; family Pyrinomonadaceae; genus OLB17. The sequence goes on along the minus strand of JANMDA010000108.1, from coordinate 3,489 downwards.
TGAACTTCGAGTCGGTGGGGAAAAGCCGCGAGAAGAGGCCTATGGCCAGATATTGCCTTTGCTGCTTCACGGCGACGCGGCATTTGCGGGCCAAGGCGTTGTGATGGAAACGCTCCAGCTCGCCGGTTTGCCCGGTTATCGCACGGGCGGCACGATCCACATCGTTATCAATAACCAGATCGGCTTTACTACATCGCCCGGACTTGGCCGCAGCTCGATCTACTCGACCGACGCGGGCCACGTCACGCAAACGCCGATCTTTCACGTCAACGGTGACGATCCCGAGGCTGCGTTTCGCGTTGTCCAGATCGCTCTCGATTACCGCCGAACATTTAACAAGGATGTCGTCATTGATCTCGTCGGTTTTCGCCGTCTCGGCCACAACGAAGGCGACGAACCGAGTTACACACAGCCGGTTATGTATGCACGCGTAAAAGCTCATCCAGGCACGCGTCATTTGTATGCGCAGCAGTTGATCCGCGAAAGCGTGATCGCCGACACCGACCTGACTGCGATGACGGACAAGGTGGTTGAAAAATATGAAGGCATTCTTGCTCGTGCAAAAGACATCGCCGCAAAGAAACCTGCAAAGGCGAAATTACAACCGCCGCCGATTGACGAAGACGGTTCAACAATTCTCGAAACAGGAGTTCCGGCAAATGTTCTAAAGCAAGTCGCCGAAAAGATATCGCTCGTTCCCGAACATTTTCACATCAATCCAAAAATGGTCGGCCAGCTTGCTCGTCGTGCCAAGATGGGCGATGGCGAAGTGCCGATGGATTGGGCTTTTGGCGAAGCGATGGCGATCGGTTCGCTCGTGCTTGATGGTTTTCCGGTTCGATTTAGCGGACAGGATTCCGGCCGCGGCACATTCTCACAGCGTCATGCGAATATGTATGACACGATGACCGGGATGCGCTGGGCTCCGCTCAACGAACTCCACAGCGAAGCGAACAAATCGGCCCGCGCTTACATCTTTGACAGTTCATTATCGGAATATGGCGTGCTCGGATTTGAGTATGGTTATTCTGTCGTCGCTAAGGATCAGCTCGTGGCGTGGGAAGCGCAGTTCGGCGATTTTTCGAACGGTGGGCAGATCGTCATTGATCAATACATTTCCTCAAGCGAAGACAAATGGCAGCAAAAGTGCCGCCTTGTCATGCTTCTGCCGCACGGTTATGAAGGCCAGGGGCCTGAGCATTCCAGTGCGCGGCTTGAGCGTTATCTTCAGCTTTGTGCCGAAAATAATTTGCAGGTAACTTACCCAACGACGCCCGCACAATATTTTCATCTGCTGCGGCGGCAGGTAAAGCAAGAGATCGTTCGCCCGCTTATCGTGATGACGCCAAAAAGTTTGCTGCGTCTGCCTGCGGCAAGTTCTGCAATAGCAGAACTCGAAATTGGCGGCTTTCAGCCCGTCATCGACGACGCCCGCATCTCTGACCGATCAAAAGTAAAACGTGTCGCCGTATGCAGCGGCAAGGTGTTTTACGATCTCGATGCCACCCGTGAGGAAAATGATAAAGGCGATGTCGCCGTCATTCGCCTCGAACAGTTCTATCCATTTCCAGCCGAAGCTCTGAAAAAGATCTTCGCATCTTATCCGAATACAAACGAGATCGTCTGGACGCAGGAAGAGCCGCAAAACATGGGCGGCTGGACATTTGTCGAACCGCGTCTGCGTCATATTGCTCCGGAAAAAACAACATTGCATTACGTTGGCCGTGCCGCATCCGCTTCGCCTGCGACAGGGTCGTATGCGATCCACAATCTTGAACAGGGTCAGATCGTTACAGATTCACTGACCATTTCAGAGACGCAGGCTGCGGAGGCCCGCACGAAGTAAGGGCATTAGTAATGAAATATCTCAAACCGCTCGTGTTCATATCGATATCGGGATTCATTCTCGTCCTGATCTTTGCGTGCGGCCAGGCAAAGAGCGAAGAGCACACAAACGCCGCCGCGCTCATGGCCTCGCCCACGCCAAAGAAAAATGAGCCGATAACAATCGCTGCCGTCGGCGATGTAATGCTCGGTTCGCCTTTTCCAAACGACACCCGAATGCCTCCCAATGACGGAGCCGACCTGCTCAAAGGTGTTACGCCGATACTTTCCGCTGCCGACATCGCGTTTGGCAATCTCGAAGGCCCGATCACCGACGGCGGCATTTCGTTAAAATGCCCGCCTAATTCGAAGATGTGTTTCGCCTTTCGAGTTCCAACGCGTTACGGCAAATATCTCAAAGATGCCGGATTCGACGTGATGAGCCTTGCGAATAATCACGCAGGCGATTTTGGCAACATTGGACGTGAAAGCACGCGCAAAATTTTGGACGAACTCGGCATCAAACACGCCGGCAGCGACCGCGAAACTTTTTCGACTGCGTATCTCGAAGTCCGAGGCAAAAAGATCGCGGTTGTCGGTTTCGCCCACAACAAGATCACGCCGAACGTCAACGATCTGGCTTTCGCGCGTCAGCTTGTCACCGCGGCAAAGAAAAAGGCCGACATTGTGATCGTTTCCTTTCACGGCGGTGCCGAAGGAACCGACCACCAGCACGTTACTGCCAAGACAGAGATCTACGCCGGCGAAGAACGCGGCAATCTGCCCCTCTTTGCCCACACAGTCATCGACGCCGGAGCCGATCTCGTCCTCGGCCACGGCCCGCACGTTATGCGAGGCATGGAAATTTATAAAGATCGTCTGATCGCCTACAGTTTAGGCAATTTTTGCACCTATGGCTGGTTCCAACTTTCTGGTGAAACGGCATTAACGGAAATTCTTGAGATCAAGATCGGCCAGGACGGCAAATTCGTCAGCGGCAAGATACACGGCGCCCATCAGGAAGGCCGCGGCGGCCCGATCCTCGACGACAGCGGCGACTCTATAAAAAAAGTACGCGAGCTTTCAATAGCTGACTTCGGCACAAACGCCCCAAAGATCGCCGACGACGGCACAGTCACTCCAAAATAACTCGCTTTGGGTTGTCACTGCATTGGGTTAATGCTACATTTTCGGTGAGCAAATCCCATGAACAAACTCTTTTACGGTGACAATCTTGATGTGATGCGGAAGTTTATCCGCGACGAGACGGTTGATCTTTGTTATATTGATCCGCCGTTCAATTCCAAACGCAACTACAACCAGATATACAACAACATCGGCACCGAAGACCGCGCACAGGCACAGGCGTTCATGGACACATGGACTTGGGACGACCACGCCAACTAATGTTACGACGACATTTTGACGAATAAGAACGGCGTGCAGATGACTGTTGAGTTGGGAATTGGTGGAATCTCAGACTAAACTAACAAAAGAGGATCAATATGGAAGTTCCAACGACAGATTTCAGAATAGATCGCTTGCCCAAGTACCTACAAAAAACTTTCGAGCAGCTCTATGTGCCCGGAAATGCCGGCGACAGATCGTTTCTGGAGACGAATTTTATTTATCAGGGTGACGCTGCCGAATTGTTGCGATTGATTG
>JANMDA010000094.1:0-21202 GCA_031376085.1 Chloracidobacterium sp. | reverse complement strand
ATACGGATTCGCAGGCTGTGTCTCCGACGCGAGCGAGGTCGTAAATGACGAAAATCTGAATCTGATCGTTATCGCCACTCGCCACGATACTCACGCATCGCTCTCCGAAGCTGCTCTGAAGCAAAACAAACACGTCTTCGTCGAAAAACCGCTTGCGATGAATGACGCTGAACTCGACGGAATTTTGACAGCCGCTGCAAATTCGAGCGGAAAGCTGATGGTCGGATTTAATCGCCGCTTTTCTCCGTCGGCCAAAGAGGCTAAAGAGTTTTTCAGAGATCGCCAAACACCACTCTCGATCGTTTACAGAGTAAACTCAGGACGCATTCCCAAAGATAGCTGGATACAAGATCCAATTCAGGGCGGCGGACGAATCGTTGGCGAGGTTTGTCATTTTATTGATCTCATGCATTTTCTGACCGGCTCGGTCACGACCCGCGTTTTTGCCGAGTCAATCACAAGCCGCAGTCACGATGTCACCGATGCCGATTCGGTTTTCATAACGCTCAAATTTGCCGACGGCTCGAACGGAACCATCGCGTATCTGGCTGAAGGCGACCGTTCAATACCTAAGGAGCGTGTCGAGATATACGGCGGCGGCAAAGCGTTCGTACTTGACGATTTTCGGCGATGCTCAATGCATTCGAACGGAAAGGAAACCGTTAAAAAACTCGTAAGTCAGGATAAGGGACAGACTGAGGAGATCAAAGCTGTTTGTTCTACGGTGCGAAACGACAGCGAACCGCCCATCGCCATTGAAGACTTAGCAGCAACGACACGTTCGACATTTCGAATCCTTGATTCTTTGCGAACAGGCGAAGCGTTATTTATTTGATCTTTGACAATTTAATTTCTCGCACGAAGGAAAAAGCTCAATCGAGAAATGCCTGCATCCATAGTTCGAGTGTCAGGAGTTGAAAGACTTGTAAGCTGAAATCCTCTTTGCCGGACAAATTGGCTTCAACGATTCTTTTTACTTCTGCCGGATTGAAGAGGCCACGGGTTTTGACATTGTTTTCGGACAAAAGCTCGTCGACCATCGGCCTTAGCGGCCCACGAAGCCACGACCTGACCGGCGCTCCGAAACCGGCTTTTTTGCGCCAGACAATATCGTGAGGTAAAAGTTTTTCAGCGGCACGTTTGAGAATATATTTGCGTTTCAGGCCTTTTAATTTTAGGTTGACCGGCATTCTTGCCGCCAATTCGACAAGTTCGACATTCAGGAACGGTACGCGGACCTCAAGATTCGCGGCCATTGATGTCTTGTCTGTGTAGGCCAGATTCAGGCACGGCAGGAACGTCTTGAAATCGACGTAAAGCAATCTATTGAGCGGATCGGCATTTCTTACGCGAGCAAAATAGCGGCGATGATATTTGTAGGCGTCAAAATTTCTTGTTCGCTCTTTTAGATCATTATTATAAAGTCTTTGCTTTGCCTCGGCCGTAAAGTAAGTTCCAAAACCAAAGTATCGGTCTTCGAAATCCATGCCGGCACTCTTCGCAAACTTTTTGGCGTTGCGTAACGTTGCAGTAAATTTGCCGGGCAGCCCGCCGGGTAAAATGCCTTCGAAAATATTAAAGATTGGTTTACGCAGCATCTGTGGCAGCGGGTCGATGGCGCCAGCCAACTTCATCGCCAAGTGTCGCGGGTAACCGGCGAAAAGCTCATCGCCGCCGACGCCTGACAACAGAACGGACAGCGTCGCGCGGGCTGCCTTTGAAACTAGATAGCTGGTGATCACGGCCGGATCGGCGACGGGCTCGTCGAGGTGCCGGACAAGCATCGGCAGAAGATCGGCGACTTCAGATTTGAGCATGAACTCGTGATAGTCCGTATCGAAGATCTTGCCAACGCGACGTGCCCAAACGGCGTCGTCGGGAATGATATCGTAATGCAGATCCTGCTGCTCGATGCCGACGGTATAAGTTGAGACCTTTCGACCATCGCCGTGGTCATTCATCAACCCCACAATGATCGACGAATCTACTCCGCCAGACAAAAACGCACCGAGCGGCACGTCTGAGAGCATCTCCATATCAACAACGCGGCCAAGCGTCTCAAAAACCTCTTCACGCCATTCGTCTTCGCTTTTATGTGTGTCGATCTCGTCAAATGATAGATCCCACCATTCGTTTTGTGTGATCTCACCGTTTTTCCATTGCAGATAATGCGCCGGCGGCAGCTTAAATATGTTTTTGAATGTAGTTTGCGGATCAGGCGTCCAGAGAAATGTCAGATATTGATCGAGGCCTTCCTCATCAAGTTCGGCACGGATCAGCTTGGTCGCTAGGAGCGCTTTTATTTCAGATGCAAAGACAAAATTGTTGCCCATCTTTGTGTAATAAAGTGGCTTGATACCGGCACGGTCTCGCACGAGTGTTAACTCTTTTTCAAGATCATCCCAAATGGCGAACGCAAACATTCCGTTGAGTTTATCGAGACAACCGACATTCCATTTACGAAATGCTTTTAGCAAAACCTCTGTGTCGGAATTGGTTGTAAAAACTTCGCCATTGGATTCGAGTTCTGATCGAATTTTTTTGTAGTTATAGATTTCGCCGTTGAGAATGATCGAAAAGCGTTTATCTTCGGTGAACATCGGCTGATGACCGGCAGCCGACGTGTCGATGATCGACAGGCGGCGATGGCCAAGGCACATTTTTAGTTGATCGTGCCCGAAAGGAGTGGAGACAAAAACGCCTTCATCATCGCGGCCGCGATGCTCGATAGATTTGAGCGCCGCTCCTATTCGCGTCTCCGGATCGTTAGAGATTATTCCTGCTATTCCGCACATTTAACTAATCTTTTCGAGGCTTCATCCAAACCCACAAATGCCATCCGAGAAGTCCGGTGACCGGGAGCCATTTTACCTTCAGCGGCGGAGCGTGCATAAAATGCTGATCGGCTTTTACGATCTCAAAATCTGGAAAATCTAATCGCACATCGTCAAGTCCATATACTTTTGAATATGGATTGAAAGGCCCGTCGGTGCTCACATTGATGAAATTCTTCATCGATAGATAATTCAATATACCGACCTTTTGAGCATTATTCAGATGTTCGCCGTAAATGCCGCCTGCTTTTATGCCAAGCCCAAAAAGACCGAGCAAACCCAATCGTCGCAGGACGAAAATACTAAGCAGATAATTTAGCGAACGCTTTGCATAGAGCATAACAACAAGCTCACCGTTTGGCTTTAGGACGCGATGTATCTCCTGTTCTGCAGCCTTGATCTCAGGAATATGATGAAGGACGCCATGGCTAAAGACAATATCGAACTTATCATCCGAAAAAGGCAGATCAAGAGCTGAAGCCTGCTCGATCCTTTCATGCGCCAGATCGTGAAGCGAAAAACGCATTCTGGTTCTTTTAACGGCTTCTTTTGTCAGATCGGCGCCCGAAAATATTCCGCCTCGCCTTGCGATCTGTTCAGAATCGGCGCCCTGACCGAGTCCGATCTCTAGAACTTTTTTGTTTGTAAAATCAATACGATCGAGGTTTGAGAGAATGTGCGGTTCGGTCGAGTATCGGTAATCATCATAACGTCGGAAAAAATCCTCATACTCGGCTCGCGTTTCCTCGTTCAGATCACCGACCAACTCCGCACCACAAGGGTGCGTCTGCCAGAAATCTTTGATCTCATTTTCCATTAATTCTATTTGTCGCTTTCGACCAAACGAGCTAATGCATATGCCATCCACGCCTGCCCCCAGCGCATGAATGGCATTCTAATAACCCCGTTCTTGCGTTGCTGATAATAAAAATAGCCTTTTGAATCAAGCATATTTTCTATTGTCCAAGTCGCAGTTTTCTTTGCCATTGGCAACATTCGATCATCGACAGCACTTAACTCACATAGAGCAACAATAGCGACTGCAGACGAATGAATATCGACTGGACAAACAGATTTGTCGTAATATTTCGGTGTCCCGTTATCGAGGAAAAAGTTGTCGAGCCAAAATCTCACACCTATCTTGATCGCGTCGTTGGTTTCAATCTCAAGATCGGGAATTAAATTTGTGATACGGTGAAGCGATTGCAACACATAAGCAGTGTGAAAATTATCGACCCACTCTTGAGATTTCTTTTCGCCGTAACTCAATGCTCCATCGTTCCGTTGACGTCGGATCACAAACCTAACTGACTTGGCAGCCATTTCGAGGTATTTGCTATTTCCTGTGATTGCTCCAACACGGGCGAGCGATTCACCGGCGAGCAGGCTAGCGTTAAAAATGACGCTGTTATCGATAGGCGTGTAGCTGAAACAAACTTCATTGTCTGCTTCAACTGGTCGATTGAGACCACTGAGAATAAATTGACATATATCGCTTGCTGCGGCTAAGTATTTTTCATCCTCAAATGCTAGATAAGCCTCGACAAAGGCCTGCGAAGCAAATGCCGTCGGCACGATGGCAGGCGTGCCGAGCGGAGCAAAAAATACACGCGACTGCCAGTCAAAATTGTAGCCGAATGCGGTTGTCGGCCGACCATCATTCGGTTTTCCAACGATCCTTGTTTCAAGCAAGCGGTCGATCAGCGAACGGGCATTTTCGGCATGTAGCGAATTACTGGTTGCCCGAAAACGTGAGATTTCGGCCAATGCGAACAATGCCAAACCTTTCGGATTCACGCCTTTTGGCACGCCAAGTAATGGGCGCAGATTTATCGGCGAACGTTTTACCATTTGCAGCCATGCGAGACGTGTTACAGCAAAATGTTTCAGCGGCGTGAGGTTAAACAAAACACTGTTCAGCCCGTCGAAAGGATCGTAACCGGCAAAATCTTTGCTTTTGCAGTAAGAATATAGTTGTTCGTAAATTTTTTCGAGATCGGGTGTCATCGGAAGTAGATAAAGATGAGGTTATCACAATTGTTAAAGGTTAAGTTTGAACCGACGGACAAAGAGCCGGGTCACTTTTGCCCTTTCCATGTAAAAACCGGATAATAAGGGCCTGTAAACCGAGTCTGTATGAAGTTTTTCTCCGATATTCGGCTCTTGTTGTTGGGCCTCTGGCTGGGGGCGGCGATATTCTTTATAGGAACCGCTCAGATCACATTTTCAGTCCTGCTGACGCAGCGTGAGTTGGCCGGTACGGTGGTTGGAGCCGATTTGTCATTGCTCAACTATAGCGGTATTGCTATAGCAACCCTTTTAATACTGTCGTCACTACTAGGAGTTGCGAGCGTAAACAAATTTTGGCTTTGGGCAGAACGTTTCTTATTGCTTTTGCTTGGCACCGCATGCGCGGCAGGACAGTTTTTGATCGGCTTTTGGCTTTCGTCGGTTAGGGCGCAAATGGGGCTACCGATAGAAGAAGTAGCCGCTGATGATCCGCTTAAAATCCAATTCAATACGCTGCATGAGTATTCTGTTTGGATTTTGTTTACGGCCATGGTTGCGGCGTTGATAGTATTTTTTATTATTTCCAATCGTAGATACGGAGCTGCGGTCATCGCCAAATCCGATGTCTACGATTTTTCAAAGGAATTTAAGGTCTGATCGTTATGGAACTTATTGAAAAAACGGGTGATTTTACAAGTCGCTTTTCCCGGTGGAAGGCAAATGACGAACTTGCGAGTTATCCCTGGATCGAAAATATACATTCAACTTTGACGCCGGTGAAGCGAGCACTTCCGATGATGAATTTGGCACTGGTTGCGTCGGCGGGAGCATACATCGACGGAATGGCCTCATTCGATACGGACACTCGCGATGGCGATCTAAATTATCTTGAAATACCGGTCGAGATCGAAGCTGCCGATCTGCGTTACGCCGCAAAAGGTTATGATTCCAAGGCAGTAAGAGAAGACCGAAATTCACAAATACCGATCGACCGCCTGCTTGAATATCAGGCGAACGCCGTCATCGGCGGCCTCAACAATGTCTGGTGGAGCATCAGCTGTCATATCCCGAATGCCGCGCGAATCGCCGAAGAACTTGCGCCAAAGATCGCCGAGCGCCTGCATCGTTATGACGTTCAAGCGGCGCTTTTTGTTCCGGCGTCGCGGCTTTGTCTTCAGACGCTGGGCATCATAGCCCGAGCGGTCGAGATCAGCGGTATTCCAACTATAATGATCTCAGTCGATCCAAAGATCACCGACAAAACGCGTCCGCCGCGCACGGCGTATTATAACGGCGAATTCGGCTCAGTCGCCGGAAAACCGAATTGGCCTGAGTATCAGTTGCGGGTACTCGATGAGACCTTGCGTTGGATCGAGACGTTTGACCAGCCGGGTTCACGAAAGCTTGCGGTCGATCTCGAAAGCCAAGTCGAGGCCGCTCGCGGCGAGCGTTGAGATTAATTGCCACAGAAAGCACAAAGGGCGCAAAATTTGAACTTTTTCTTTGCGATTTTTTATGCTCTTTGCGGTTAATCTCCTAATTTCCCATTTGCCATTGTTTGATAGCTTCAATCGGATAGAACAACATTATTATGTTGATTATCAGGCTGTCGTGTATCCAAAAGATCAGGACGATCTCAGTTGCTACAAACAAAAATAGCGATCGCCAAAACTTTAGCTTATATGCGATTACAAAACCTGTCGCGCAGCACAATATATCCGAAATCGAATTAATGATCGAGTCGCCAAAATAATCGAGTGAGATCGTTGCTTCGCGGTAGCGATTGATCACAAAACTAGAGTTTTCCGCGACTTCCCAACTGCCTTCGATCACGATTGCGATCAACAAACGCCAGACCAGCGGAACCCGCTTGAAGATAAGCCCGATCAACCAAAATTCAAGAATGCCGTGGAGAATATGCGTAAAAGAATATGGGTCAATCAGATGCTGAGAATTATGCCTCGACCAGATTTCCCATGCCCACGGAGAATAATCGCCCGCCTGACACCACCAAACGCGGCCTTCGAGCCAAAGCGTCAGCATTGCGGCCAACATAACACCCAACATCAAAATCCACGACATGTAATCACGCCGCGTCTCAAAATTGAATAAATTGGTTTTCATTGCGTGTCAGAAAAATGAAACCACAGATGAACGCAGATAAACACAGATTTTCAAAATCTGATCTTATCTGCGTTTATCTGTGTTCATCTGTGGCTAATCTTTCTTATTCCGTCGAGACCACATCCTCTCCGTGAAGAGCGGCGTTCAACGTGTGCCACGAAAGGCTGGCGCATTTTACGCGGGCCGGAAATTCAAGCACGCCGGCAAAAATCTTTAATTTGCCGAGATGATTTTCGTCCGCCTCGATGTCTAGTTCACCAGTGACCATTTTGTGAAACTCATTAAAGATAAGCTCAGCCTCATCTTTTGTTTTTCCTTTGACGGCCTGAGTCATCATCGACGCCGAAGCCTTTGAGATCGCGCATCCCGAGCCTTTGAACGACACATCGGTGACCGTGTCGCCATCCATAGCGACATACACGCGCAGCGCGTCGCCGCACAGCGGATTCTTTCCATCTGCATACTGATCAGCATCCGCGATTTCTCGAAAATTTCGCGGATTTTTGTTGTGGTCTAAAATGACCTCTTGATATAGATCGCTAAGTTCTGACATCGTTTTATGCAAATACCTCAATAACTTTTTGAATCGCGTCAGCGAGTTTATCGACTTCTTCGCGAGTGTTATAAAAAGCGAACGAAGCCCTTGCTGTTGCCGGAACTTCAAAAAATTCCATTACCGGCTGCGCACAGTGATGGCCGGCGCGCACTGCGATGCCTTCCTGATCGAGGATAGTGCCGATGTCGTGCGGGTGAATGTCTTCTATTGTAAACGACAATACCGAAGCCTTGTTTGCTGCTGTGCCGATGATGGTGACGCCGGGAATATCGGACAAACGCTGCGTTGCGTATTCGAGCAACTCATGTTCGTAGGCTGCTGCTGCTACAAAATCTATCGAGTTAATATAGTCAACTGCGGCGCCTAGACCGATTCCGGCTGCGATTGCCGGTGTGCCAGCCTCGAATTTGTCGGGCAATCCGGCAAACGTAGTTCCCTCAAAACTGACTGTGCGTATCATGCCGCCGCCGGTTTGATAAGGCGGCATTTTCTCGAGCCATTCCTTTTTACCGTAAAGAACACCGCTGCCCGTCGGTCCGAACATCTTATGTCCCGAAAAAGCAAAAAAATCGCAATCAAGGTCCTGAACATCAACTGGAAAATGCGGCACGCTTTGTGCCGCGTCCACGCAAACAGGCACGCCGAATTTGTGTGCCGTTGCGATCATTTCCTTGATCGGATTTATCGTGCCAAGCGAATTTGAAACGTGTGACACGGCGACAATTTTTGTCCGTTCATTAAGCAGATTTTCGTACTCGTCGATGATCAACTCACCGCGTTCGTTCATCGGAATCATGCGAACGCTCGCACCGCGTTCCTCAGCCGCCATCTGCCACGGAATGATATTTGAATGATGCTCCATCTGGGAAACGAGTATCTCGTCGCCTTCGTTGATGAATTTGCGGGAGTATGAATGTGCGACAAGATTTATGCCCTCAGTCGTGCCGCGGACAAAAATACATTCCTTGGCCTCTCTCGCATTGATAAAGCGTTTGATCTTTTCGCGCGCAGCTTCGTAGGCGGTCGTTGCGTGCTGAGATAAATAATGCACACCGCGATGAACATTCGAATGTTCTTCGGCCAGATATTTCGAGCCGCGGTCGATCACAAGCTGCGGCACCTGCGACGACGCGCTGTTGTCGAGATATACCAGCGGCTTTCCGTTCACCGTCTGCGACAGCACCGGAAAATCTTTTCTAATTTTTTCAACATTCCAATTGCTCATTAGCTTTACTGCTTCCATTTTCTAACCATCCAGTTGCGTATTCAAGCGATTTAACACCGCAGCATCAAGGTCTTTTTTGATCGTGTCGATCCCTATCTTGTTTATTATCTCTTCGGCAAAACCATAGGTTAGCAAGTTTCTAGCCAGCGTATCAGGCAGTCCGCGTGTCAGCAAATAAAACAACTCTTCTTCCTCAAGCTGTCCGACAGTCGCGCCGTGCGAACATTTTACATCGTCATTAAAGATCTCAAGCTGCGGCTTTGTATCGACACGAGCTTCGTTCGAGAGCAGAAGATTCTTATTCGACTGCTGTGCGTCTGTTCCGTGAGCATTTTCGCGGACGAAAACTTTGCCGTTAAAAACGGCACGCGACTTATCATTCAATACGCCTTTGTATGTCTGATGCGAAGTACAGTTTGGCACCATGTGATCTATCACCGAATGCGTGTCACTGTGCTGAGTGCCATTGAGCATGTAAAGGCCGTCAACAAATGCCTCGCCGCCCTCGGCAGTGAATTTCAGGTCAATATCATGTCGTGAGATCGCGCCGCCCAGATTGATATTGGTCGAATCGTATCTACTGCCAGCTCCTAATCTTACTTCTGTAGTTCCGACATGAAATGCATCCGCCGCTTCCTTCTGTACGCGGTAATGAGTCAAATTTGCGTTATCCTCAACGACTATCTGGATCGCCGTGTTTGTAAATGATTTGCCCGCTGAAACATATGTCTCTACAAGAGTTGCCTTGCTTCCGGCCTCAGCGATCACAACGATATGAGGACAGACAAGCGCGTTTTCGTCCGCCTCGAATAACAACTCAATGGGTTTGTCGAGACTCGTTTCTTTTGGAATACGAATGACCTGAAATTGCGCGAAAGCAAGATTCAACGCGGCAAATCCATTACGTTCACAACTGAACGCCGCAAGTATTTGTCCTGACTTCTCGTCCGTTCCGGACGAGAAGTCAGGACGGACGGTGGTTGCCATCCAATCTTCTTTAGCGATTGGCGCCGTGTTTGTATATTTCCAATCCTCACTTTTGACTGCGGGAAATCCTGTTTCAGAAAATGTTTTAAATGCCTGTTCGCGCAGCTTGCGAAGGCCTTCGTCGTTTTCACCCTTGATAAATTCTCTGAATTGTTCCGCAAATTGGTTTTCCATTACGGTTGTTGTTGACACCATTTTCTTAAAACACCTTTATCAAACTAAACTTGTTGTCGGCTTTGATAGTGCGGCTCCGGTCGAGGAGCAATTCATTTGCCATTCTCTCTTTGTTTGTCCTTTCTTGTTTCCAATCTTCGTCCCTAACAGAAATTGGCTGTAGTTCTGAGATTAGAGTCGTTTTATTAACAAGAATGTAATCTATCCCCATAGAACGTATTTTAGTCCTTAGTTCATTTACATCGTGGGATTCCCAAACCAAATTCCGAAATGTCCATGATTCGAATAAATAATCCGAAAAGATCGGCCGCTCGATGTTGTAAGTATCACGACGCATGTTGATGAGCCACACTTTTGAATCCGCCGGCGTTTCGGTATTGATGGCCTGATAGTATGGGTAATAATCAAGATTGCGCGTCAGATACTGGTCACGCGTTTCGCCGCCGAGCACGACGCGAAGCGGTGCTTTTTGGCAGAACCACGCAAAGCTCGTAAGCAACCCACAAACAGATGCCGCAATGAGAGCACATCGAGCAACTTTACCGACACCGTTCCCGATCTTCTCCGCCGACGCGACGATCGCTATCGCAAGCAATGGAGCGATCGGCAAAAAGTATCTAAGCTGTTCGCTGGAAAATAACCAAAAGAGATACATGATGCCCGCGATGCCGGCCATTATTTTGATCTCGACCGCAAGATCAAATTTCCACAATGCCCAAACAAGCAGCGGCAGGCCGATAAGGAATGCAACGCCAAGCACGCCGTCATAATTTGCCGGCTGTTCAGGCTGCGCGACAACCGATAAGCGCACGGGCGCGGTCAGATAATTGATCTTGTCAGTATCAATGCCGCCATATTGCGAGTTCATTCCCTGAAAGAGGTTCGAACGCTCAACATCCCAGCCATTAGCCTTGCCTGGCCAGATGCTCATATAAAAAGGAAAAACAGGTGAGCCTGTGGCAACCCACGTTCGTAAATACCACGGCGATGCGATCACACCTGCGAGTAATAAAGCCGCAAAACCACTCGCGACGACTCCGCCGGAACGCAGGCTGCCAGCCTGCGTGTCTGTGTTATCTCGAGCACGAATCAGGATCACTAAAGCAAACGCTGCAAATACAAACACCGTCGTCAACTTAACCGACAAAGCCGCTCCGAGAAAAATGCCAATCAGTATCACCCAACCCCAAGTCTGCTCTTTCCACCAACGCATCAAACTATACAACGCAAGAGTGACATAGAGCGCAAGCGAGAGGTCGATGTAGCCGCTTGAAGCAACGTGATAGGCAGACGGAACAGTCGCAACCAACAGAGTCGCAATTAGCGACCACGTTGCCGAAATGCCGATCTCTCTCGCCCAGCCATACACAGCCATCAAAAGTAGTGGAAAAAACAGAAAGATGGTCGCTCCCGCTGCCGCTTCGCCTGCCCGTAAGCTAACAATATTGCCAAGCAGCATTGCCCAAACTGATTGCATTTCGGTTCCAAGTGCTAAGTAGCTTGCAATATTACCATCGATAAATGCGTTGCTTTGTTGCTCGACAAATGCTTTAGGCACGGCGAAGTGATAAAGCAGCGTATCCTTTGCTGTGGGTGGTGCGACAGACGAAACAAAGGCGACTATTGTTATGAGAACGATCAAGAATAACAGTGAGATGTTTAACCGACCCATCGAGCTAATCTCTGCATTTCGAAATAGAGGCAGCCGAATACGGCGGTTTCCGATTGCAAAAATTACATTGCAGCCCAGAAAGGTAATTGCGGCAAATGTACTATATCCGCCCATTAAACCAAAGAAAAACCAAAGGAGTGACCATATAGCGACTCCCACACCAACCCTCATCACAAAATCTAAGATCTGCGATCTTTTTTCTCCGTCACTTGTCGATGCTGACAATCCTAATCCGCACCAACAAATCCCAATCAACAAAGCAACAATCAAACCCACAAGCGAGTCGGTAATGCCGCTACCCAACAGTGGCCCGCCGCCTAAATTTCCAATAAGCTTTGGCAACTGCCCTATATCACTGCCGCGATAGGTCAAAAAAGCGACGACACACACAACAGCAAAAACCGCGAAGATGATCGCGGTCATATTGCTACTTTTTTGTGTCGTTGCCTTAGCCATTTTTAGTGAGCCGCACCCTTGACCCAGTCGTAGCCTTTTTCTTCGAGTTCGAGCGCGAGTTCCTTGCCGCCTTCTTTGACGATCTTGCCTCCTGCGAGGACGTGGACCATATCCGGCACGATGAAATTGAGCAGCCGTTGATAGTGTGTAACAAGGATGATCGCATTATCGGGGCTGCGCAATTTGTTTACGCCCTCGGCGACGATTCGAAGTGCATCAATATCGAGGCCGGAATCGGTTTCGTCCAGCACTGCCAGCTTTGGCTGAAGGACAGCCATTTGCAGTATCTCGTTGCGTTTCTTTTCGCCGCCAGAAAAGCCTTCGTTGACCGAGCGTTTAAAAAACTCGCTGCTCATATCAACGATCTTCGCCTTCTCTTTCAGGTAATCGTTGAATTCGAGCGGGTCAAGCTCTTCCTGCCCAAGATGCTTCATCTTTTCGTTATAGGCGAGTCGTAGAAATTGCGAATTAGACACGCCGGGAACCTCAACGGGGTATTGAAATGCCATAAACACGCCTGCTCGGGCGCGTTCGTCGGGTTCGAGTTCGAGTAGATTCTTGCCTTCATAAAGCACCTCACCAGAAATTACCTCGTATGAAGGGTGTCCTGCGAGAACCTTAGACAAAGTTGATTTACCCGAACCGTTCGGCCCCATGATGGCGTGAACTTCACCTTTTTCAACGCGAAGATTCAGCCCTTTCAAAATTTCTTTACCGTCGATACCGGCGTGCATATCTTTAACTTCCAACAACATTTTGATTAGTTTTCCTTTCTAACTTCTTATCCATTTCCAGCCCCGGCACGCCGTACCATTCGTCAGCCGT
The DNA here is from genome assembly GCA_031376085.1 of Chloracidobacterium sp. Classification (GTDB taxonomy): domain Bacteria; phylum Acidobacteriota; class Blastocatellia; order Pyrinomonadales; family Pyrinomonadaceae; genus OLB17. The sequence continues at coordinate 8,339 of JANMDA010000094.1, read as the reverse complement.
CGTATCGCGGACCCACGCATAACCGTGCTTTTCGTAAAGTTGTTTTGCACCGATTGAAAAATAAGTCGTATACAAAAATATTCGGTCGTGTTCCGTACCGCTGGCGTATTGATCAATCGCCTCAAGCAGTTTATGGCCAATGCCGTGACCCTGCATGTCAGGAGCGACCGCCATACTCCGAACATAAAGATCGCCTTCTTCGACAGTCACCGAAACAGTTCCAACAATTTCGCCGTCCTTAACAGCGACCCATTGCGGGCCTTCGTCGAATCGCGATATTATTTCGTCCGCCTCCAGCGTTACGATCTGAAAAGCCTCAGGAGTATATTCATGTTCGTAAACTCCGAATGCGTCGCAAAGCACTTCGACAATCGCGTCTGCATCGCTATCTTGGGCCAAACGAATTTCGATCATCTAAATACCAACCGAAAGCGGCTTGTCGACCTCAACATTAATCTCGCCTTTTAAATACAACACAGCATTGCCACCGATCTTGACTCTGTCACCGGCTAGTTCACAAAACAGCTCGCCGCCGCGTCTTGACACTTGTCGGGCAAAAAGCTTGGTCTTGCCTAACCCTTTCGCCCAATACGGAATCAGCGAACAGTGAATGGCTCCTGTCACCGGATCCTCGGGAATGCCGATACGCGGTGCGAACATTCGCGAAGCAAAGTCGCAGTCATCACCTTTCGCGGTAATGATCACTTCGTCGTAAGGCAGCTCAAGAACCTTGTGCATATCAGGCTGCAAGGTTTCGACTGCCTTTTGGTTTTCGAGCAATAAGAACAGCATATTGCCCTGCGATTCCCAATATTCGAGCGGCGGCACCTCTGCCTCAACGAGCATCTGAATCGGCTCGATCTCTTTCAACGGATACGCCGGAAAATCGAGCACCAGACGATCTCCATTCTTGGTCACTCCGAGATCGCCGCTGCGGTGCGAGTGAAAACGAATGGTGTCGGTTTCGAGTTTTAGCTCATTAAAGATGACGTGAGCGCTGGCCAGCGTCGCATGACCGCAGAGATTGACCTCGACCGTTGGAGTAAACCAACGGATACCATATTGATCGCCGTTCTTTACAAAAAACGCAGTCTCGGCAAGGTTGTTTTCCGCCGCGATACTGAGCATCACATCATCCGGCACCCACGCATCGAGCGGCACCACGGCCGCCGGATTGCCGCCAAACGGTTTGTTTGTAAATGCATCTACCTGAAAAATATCTAATTTCATAACAGTGAATCCACCCTAGCGTCGCGCCGCCACCTAACCCAACCGCGAACGTGAAGCGCAAAGAAAACGGCACTGCCGAGGATCAAAGCCAGACTCTGGATAAGAAACCCGACCGTCATCCAACTAATGCTCGCGATCATCATTATCAGAAAGCCGTACTTATTCTTATTGCCTATCAAATAAACGCCCGTCAATCCGGCAAACGTCGCAAGCCAATCTATACCAAAATATTGCATTACTCTTTAACGGCAGTGAATTGACTTCACTAAATATCCTCAGGCTTCAGCCCGGTTTTTCTCGCGATCCTGGCCATCATCTTCGATCCAATTTCGTCACCCTCGTGAAAGGAAAACACATAATCGGGATAACCTAAGCGTTCGAGCACTTTATGTGATCCTTTTTGGCGTTTAATTCGCCAACCAACGCCTTCAAGTGCTGCCAAAACACGTTTCGCCTTCGCAGATTTTCCACTTACTCATGCGGCTTCAAAAATTAGGCTCTCGACTTGTTGGGGTAGGCTTTCACCATTTTCCAGACGATCAGCAACAACGCGAAGTGCCAGTGTCTTGACATTCTTAATTGCCTCTTCGCGGGTCGTTCCATAAACCAACACACCGTCCAGCCCGTCGATCTCCGCTATCCAGCGTCCGTCATCTTCTTGTTCTATTTCGATTGGCAAATTCATTTCTTTTTTTCCTCTTCGAGACGATAACCCCAGAAAAATGCGTGATGGTCTGGTGCGAGATTATTCGAAAAGTCCTTTATCTCCCAGCCATAATGGAATTTAACATAGATTGAACGGCTCTTTTCCAGATGTTCTCTATATACCGGGAACAACAATGAATGGCCTGAAGCTATGGACGAAGTTGAAAAGCTATCCCCGGCCCACGGAACAAATTTTCCATCCTGTTCCTCTGATGTATAGACCACGTTTGCAACATTACCATCTTGAATCTGACCGAATACCATTTTGAATTTTCCGGGATTGGCCGGATCTGCGATTTTAGTCACATACATACTCAAAGTAGTAAGTCTGATTTCCCAACAACTATTGTTGTAGAGCCTCAGCCAAACATCATTTCCTTTTTTAATCACAGGCTTCTGACTAATTTCTCCCAGCCGAGACTGTTTCCAATCATCGGCTTTACCGAACTGCGCGAACTCAATATAAATCGACGGCTTTTCTTTATCAATCAAATATCCATTTGCTAGATCGCACGGTTTTGGCGTCTGAGCCAAACTTCCTGTCACGCAGACCCAAATTAAGAATACAAAAGCTAGAATCGCCTTCACCATTAACCCACACTCCCTTCAAGCTTCAAGCCCAATAATTTCGTCGCCTCGACGGCGTATTCCATCGGCAGTTCGCGGAAAACTTCTTTGCAAAAGCCGTTGATTATTAACGAAACTGCATCTTCCTGCGAGATGCCTCGCTGCTGAAGGTAGAAAAGCTGATCTTCGCTGATCTTTGATGTTGTCGCTTCATGCTCGACCTTGGCGGTGTTGTTCATCACCTCGATGTAAGGAAATGTGTTTGCTTCAGATTTGCCGCCGATCAGCATCGAATCGCACTGTGTATAATTCCGAGCGCCTTCCGCCTTCGGCATTATTTTTACGAGGCCGCGATACGAATTGTTCGATTTCCCGGCCGAAATTCCTTTCGAAATGATCGTCGATTTTGTGTTTTTGCCGAGATGGATCATCTTTGTGCCGGTGTCGGCGATCTGGGCGTTGTTTGTTAGGGCAACCGAGTAAAATTCGCCGATCGAATTGTCGCCCTGCAATATGACGCTCGGATATTTCCAAGTGATCGCTGAGCCGGTCTCGACCTGCGTCCATGAAATTTTTGATCTGACACCTCGGCACGCTCCGCGCTTCGTCACAAAGTTATAAATGCCGCCCTTGCCGTTCTCATCGCCCGCATACCAGTTTTGCACCGTCGAGTATTTGATCTCCGCGTCGTCCATGGCGACAAGCTCAACCACCGCCGCGTGAAGTTGATTTGTATCAAACTGCGGAGCCGTGCAGCCTTCGTTATAGGCGACATAACCGCCTTCTTCCGCAACGATCAGCGTGCGCTCAAACTGGCCCGCTTCCTGCGTGTTGATGCGAAAGTATGTTGAAAGCTCCATCGGACATCGGACGCCTTTCGGGATAAAAACGAACGAACCATCAGAAAAGACTGCCGAGTTCAATGCCGCATAATAATTGTCATTTACGGGAACGACCGACCCGAGGTATTTCTTGATCTTGTCGGGATATAGCTCGACCGCCTCGGTAAAGGAGCAAAAGATCACACCCGCTTCGAGCAACTTCTTCTTGTATGTGGTTGCAACCGAAACCGAATCGAACACGGCATCAACCGCCACATTTGCAAGCATTTTCTGCTCGGTGATAGGAATACCAAGTTTCTCAAATGTCTTGATCAATTCCGGATCAACCTCATCGAGGCTGGCTTTTTTCGCCTTCTCCTTCGGAGCCGAATAATACGATATATTCTGAAAATCGATACGCGGGTAATCGAAATTTGCCCAGTAATCCGGCTCGGTCATCTTGAGCCATTGACGGTATGCCTTCAAACGAAATTCGAGCATCCACTCAGGCTCATTCTTTTTCGACGAGATCAGCCGAACCGTATCTTCGGAAAGCCCGCGGGCTATAGTCTCGGTCTCGATGTCGGTGACAAAGCCGTATTTATATTCCCGATTTGTAAGTAATTCTGCTGCTGTTGACATATTAGTTATTTGCCACAGAGGTCACAGACAAAGATGAGATTTTTAGATCGCTATTAATATTGAAAACCCAGTTCATCCTTGTATCCCTGTTAAATCTCCTCCGTGATCTCTGTGTGCTCTGTGTCTATACTCTTTCGAGCGTTCTGTGAATGCCCTGTATCTTATGAAACATCGCATCGACCGAGCTTTCCGATCCGACGAGCTGAGCAAGAGTGATCTGCGAAAGGGCATTTTCAACGATCTCATGCAGTCCTACGATCACAGGCCGGATTCCGCAATCGCCATTGTGAACACATGAATCAAGCACGCCTGTATAACTTTCGCAGTGCTTCGTGAGGACGTCCTGGTCCAAAACCCTGATTATTTCGCTGAGGCGAATGTCGCCCGCCGGCCGAGCCAAAAAATAACCGCCCTTAGTGCCGCGTGTCGAGTGAACAAAACCTGCTTTGTTGAGGAGCCACATCAGTTTGCCGGCATTTGCCGTCGAGATGCCTTCACGCTCGGCGATTTGCGGCAGCGTCAGGCTCTCGCCATCACGCAAATTTGCAAGCTGCACCAAACATCGCAGTCCATATTCCTCTTGTGCCGAAATTTTCATAAACCACTCTAAACAATGAGTTCGTATTTAGATAATCTCAAATCATTACTTTTATGTCAAGATTGAGGTCGCGGGCTGTGAATAGGGTCTGAAAGTGAGGTAGTCGCTAAACCTGAGCTGCTATCGTGATTTCAAACATCACGTCGAAATAACAAATAAAAATAACCTAAAACGAATAGCAGAATTATCTATTATCCCCGCTCGTGGCCCGTGGCGCGTTAAACGCCGCTTTTATAACTCCCCAGTTGCCGGCAGAATCCCGACCGCGAATATACAAAAGGTGCGAACCGGCGATCGTGATATTTGCAGTTGCAAACTCAATAGGGCTGTTGAAACTGCCGTCCTCGGCGGTCATCGCGATAGGCGTTCCATTACGCCAGGGCGGAACGTCGATATAAAGTTCTGCCGCAGTGACGTTTTGCCCGCCGTTATTCTGATCGCTGATCTGTGACCGAAGCGAGAATCTGTTAAAACGGGTTTGAGTTACGGTGAATGTTTCCGGTGTCGGGCCCACGCCGGTCATATAGGGCGTGCGTGCAAGCTTTGCCAGGTAGAGCAGGACCGGACGATTCAAATTCCAAAAATTTCCGCCTGTGCCGCCGTCCAAACAAGTATATGCCGGCATAAATCCGCCGCAGCTTCCCGATCCCGAACCCGATTCCATTGTTATCCCGGCCACGCCCAACTCGCCATATGCAAATTCGCGTGTCGTCCCGCTTGTCGCATAAAGATTGATGCTTTGGATTGGGTTGTAGCCATTATAAGCCGCCATCTTGTTGGAGATGGTGGCAAGCTGCATATTCGGCGGGGGCAGTGCGTCCTCGCCCCATGGATAGAGAACAAGGTTACCTGTAGAATGCATGTCCAGAAAGACGCCGGTTGCATCGAGCGGAGCTGGGACGGTTCGATCCGGTAAGCGCTGATCAGGAAAGAGCGAACTCAAGAGCGCCTGAACAGACTGAGTTTCAGGCTCGGAAGCGGCCGTCAATCCCGGCCAGGTTTCGCTGCAGGGCGGATCCGAAGGCAAATTCACGGTTCCCCATGAAAAGGAAGAATTTCTGTTGAGGTCAATTCCGGTAGTTGTCCCCGAACAACCACCAGTTAGATTGTTTGTATTCTTTCGCTTCATCTGGCCCGTCTCGGCGATCTTCCGTCCGTCTGGGTTGCTAAGCGGAATAACAATTATTTCGTGCTCGTCGAGCAGCCAGGTTGCGTCGGCGTCATTGCCGTAATTGGCCAGCAGATATTGGATAAAGCGGGTCGCGAGTTCAGGCGGGACAAGTTCGCGTGCATGCAGACCGGCTTGAAGAAAAAATTTCGGTTTCTCGCCGCGCGTCAGTCTGTTGGACAGCTTGATCCCGGTCAGATTGTAGCCGTTCAGAGGGTTTCGCGTTTTTTCCCAACTTTGGCCGTATATAAAAACTTCGGCAAGCTGCGGATAATTAGCCGCCATCTGATTGAGGTACGCATAAGTTTCCTCGACCGTGCGATAACCGCCCTGAAACGTTTCGGTATCGCCGGGCCGTGGCAGTTCGGCAGTGAGTGGTTCATCAACCCTCACCTTAAAACCCGAATCTCGCAATTCATTAATGTGCTTTTGCGTCGTCAAAAACAACAGATCACTGCCCTCGCGATATTCCATCAGGTCGAGGCCGAGGCCCATGACACGCTGCATATCAAGGTCGTTATCGACCGTTATGCGGCCCATTACCTGGCGTTCAGGATCGGACACCTTATCCTGTGCAAAAAAAGGCATGACAGACGCGACCAAAAGCGTAAGGATCAGCAAAATTCTCATAGCGGTAAAACCTCGTTTGATTAAAAAAATCGCAGAAGAGAACAATAGCAGATTTCAGCAGATTTGTTAAGCCCGTTTTGGAATGGTCATTTCAAAATCCTAAAAAGCCACTTTACAGGATCAAAAAGCCACTTTTGAAAACGGCGTCTGCGCGCCATTTTGCAAAAACTCCATTCAGTATCGGGCGTTGTCGTCATTCTCATTTTCCAGTCATTAACATCAATGTCGTCAGCCGAGCCAACTGCTTTCGCTAATTCTTGTATTTTGCTCTGATCTTGATCGCGCGTTCGATGAGGTCGGAGTTTTCAAGGATCTTGAGCCGAAGGTCGTTATCAAGACTCGGGTTGTCGGCAAGGAACTTGTTGATGATCGCTAACGCTTTTTCGTCGCGTTGGCCGCCGATAAATTCCGCCAGCCAATTATTTACGAAGAATATCTTTCGCGTGCGTTTGAGATTTGGTAATTCGGCTAATGCTCGCGTCAAATATTGCTGTGTCAAATCCGCGTGGCGGATCGAGTTGAATGGGTCGAGTGCCGATTCGATCCAGCTCTCTGAGATGTGTTTGTTCGAGAGGAAATCGTTCCAATATTTTGCTTTGTTATCAGCGGTTGGAATTCCGGCTTTTGCGGCATAAGCGTATCGACGGGCGTCATCGGAGGTTTCGGTTTTGTCAAGTGAGGCGAGCAAGGCCGGAGCCTCGGGGTCGCCACGAATTTGAAGCCGAGTGACACTGTCGAAGTTGTCCGTTGTGTTAAGAGTCATCTGGCCAGATGACTTCGCAGTGCCGGAACCGGCTTTTAGTATCTGCTTGAGTACACGTCGGGAGTTCTCAGTTGAAGCTATATTCAGGAACGCACGGTAATATGTGATTCGCTGGCCTTGCGTCGAAGCGTTTTGGATCTTGTCTATCAACAAGTCTTCGAGACGTGTCTGTAAATCAGAACGGGCAGAGACGCGAGTTTAAACGAGCGTGCCCTTGGCGCCAAATCCACGCTCGTTAACACTCGCGTTTCCGCCCGATGCCGTATCGGTCATGTAGTAATTCATCGCCGTCGAGACGCGGCTGAGCAATGTTTGGATCGTGCCTTCGTCTTTTTCGAGGGCGATATTCTTGATGACGAGTTCGACATAATCCTTCGGGGAGAGTTCGGCTTCGCGGACGCTGTCCCAGAGGCTGCCCCACATCATTGTGCGGAGGAAATCGTCTTTTTCGTTTTGGATATTTTTCAGGACGTAATCGCGGCTTTTATCATCAAGCAGAAAAATGCCGTAGCCGTAGTCTTGGTAGTTTGGAAAGAAGAAGTCGATCTTGATATTTTTTTTGTCGGGTTCACTCCAATAACCAAACGGGTGGCCGGGATCTGGGTCTACTGCGGCTAATGGAGTCATTATTTTTGGAACCGTCACCTCACGACGCCCATCCGAATAGACCGTAAGCAAGTTAAACTTCATCGGCCATCCAAACCCGTCGGGCGGCACGGATTGATAAATGCCATATCCCTGTAAAAAACCACTTTGAGTGTCCTGTCGTTCAGCAAAAACGTGAGGAAGGCCAGGACGCGTTACCCACCGATCGGCGAATAATTTAGTATCGCGGCTCGAAAAACTCTTCGCTTGAAACTCGTTAACTAAATCCATCCAGTCTGCGTTTTTAAATTCATATTTTTTCAAAAATGTCCTTACCGCCGTTTGAAATGTTTCTGGCGATAAATAAAACTCTGCTTGCCTCAAGAACGAAGGCGCTTTGCGATAGACGATGTTGCCGTAGGCGCTTTTGGCGGAGTTGAGATTGGCAATCGGCTGGTAGATGGGCGTTGTGCCTTTTGTACTGTCGGTCGCGTAGGCGGCCTGTTTGTTGCGTTCGTAGAAGACCTTCCAGGCGTTGGCGTCGGGCATGACCTTTTCGAGCGTCTTGTACGCCATAAACTCGGCAAAGCCCTCTTTCAGCCACAGGTCGTCAAACCATTTCATCGTGAC
>JANMDA010000082.1:0-7712 GCA_031376085.1 Chloracidobacterium sp. | reverse complement strand
ACCGTCGGCTGTTCGGCCCAGCAAAGCGAGGAACAAGCTTTGCAGAGCCTTCGCGAAATGACTCGCGACGGCAAGCTGCCGCCTGAGGATTTTGTCGCCGGTTTGGAAACGCGGTTTGCCGGAAAGAAGTCCGGCGCCCTCGCGAAATTGCTCCACGCCCGCATTCGTTACGATAATAATGATTTCGCCGGAGCGGCGGCGAGGCTGAATTCGGATATTTTCGCAAAAAAGACCAAAGTTGCCGATCATGCGTATTGGCTTCGTGGCCGGGCGTTGCAGCAAGCCGGAAATCATGCCGAGGCTTTGTATGTGTTTAGTAGATTGCTTATGGATTTCCCAGATTCGGTTCGCTCCCGCGATGCAAAATTGGCGTGGGCAAATTCGGCGATGCAATCTGGCCGTGCCGCTGAAGTCCCGGAATTTCTCGCCGACCTTAACGAAAAAAACGATGCCGATGCTTTGCTTTTGACAGCAAAGGCCCTCGAAACTCAGACCTCACAGATCGAAGCTATCAAATATTATCGAAAGACATATTTCTTTGGAGCCGGTTCGGCGGCGGCAAAAGAGGCAGAAACAAAATTAACGTCGCTCGCCCAGCCGCTGACACCGCAGATCGGCGAAGAACAACTTGCTCGCGCAGACAAGCTGTTTTATGCAAAGATTTATGCCGAGGCGGCGGCGGCGTACAGTGATCTTGCCGCAAATTTCCCTACAGCCGTAACACCGCAGACACGATTAAAACGAATAACTGCCCTCGCAAATTCCGGTAAAATGCCTGATGCACAAAACGCGTTCAACTCATTGCCGGAATCAGCAAAAGAACGTGAAGACGGATATCGCCAACTGGTTCTCGGTTACGCAAAAGCAAAGATGTGGCCGCAGACACGAACAACCGCTGACGAGATGAAACAAAAATTCCCGAGTGGAACTCTTGTCGCAAAAACATTCATCGACGCCGGGCTTGCTGCTCGCGATGCCAAAAACCGCATCGACGAAGGCTATTTTATGAACACTGCCGTCGCTGCGTTTCCAAACGCAGTCGAGGTGGCTCAGGCTCAATTCGAGACTGCTTGGCTGCAGCATGAAAGCAAAAATTACTCACTTTCGTCGCAGATGTTCATCGACCATCTTGCCCGATATGCTGATAAAGACACGACCAATCGCGGCAAGGCCGGTTACTGGGCCGCACGCGACAGCGAGCGAGCAGGAAAAACTGCCGAGGCATGTGCTTTATACGACGGGGTGATCTATCGTTACTCGGCAAATTGGTATGGTTATCTCGCTTTTAATCGTCTTACGACGATGAAAAATAATGGAAATTGCCGTTCAATTGCTTCACCAAATCCGACCGTTGCAAAGGCGATTGCCAATCTAAAGATCGTCACCGTCGCCGCCGAGACCGCTACAGAGAAAGAACTGATCCGTGCGGAAAAAAGTGAAGAGTTAAGCATCGTCGGCCTTTTCGATTGGGCAATTGACGAGCTTCAGGAAGCAAAAAAGACGGCCGAAAAAAGCCCAAAGATCAATCTTGCTCTGGCGAAACATTACCGATTAAAAGGCGACAATGTAAACGCTCTGCTCGCACTCGCTAAAAGCTATCCGGATTATTCCCAGATGTTTCCCGAGGAAATGGGCCGCGAAGAATGGGATGTTTTTTATCCGCTGACAAACTGGAATGATATAAAAACGTGGGCGCAAAATCGCGGCCTTGATAAATATCAAGTTGCCGGACTGATCCGTCAGGAATCGGTGTTTAATCCGCGCGCAAAATCCGGTGCCAACGCTTTCGGCCTGATGCAATTGCTGCTGCCAACCGCCAAGTCTACAGCAAGAAGCTATGGCACAAGCATTAGCATCAATGCCGGCGAAGATCTGTTTCAACCCGCCGTCAATATCGAACTCGGCACAGCCTATATGAAGGACCAATTCGCCAAATTCAGCCGCATCGAATACGTTGCCGTTGCTTACAACGCCGGGCCAGGCCGCGTCGCACCGTGGCGAGCAACACTGCCCGCCGAGATGGACGAGTTCGTCGAAGCAATTCCCTTCAAAGAAACAAAGGCCTACGTCCAGGGCGTCATTCGCAACTCCGCCCAATACCGCCGTCTGTATGATGATAACGGCAACTTCAAACCTAACGTCGGAACAAAGCCATTACGCGGCGAGATCGATTCAAAGCCGCGTGACCAGTTTGTTGCGGAGTATCCTGACATTGCTGTTGATGACACCCTCAACGTTGGGGTTAATAACTAGATCATGCCTATAAAGACGAAACTAGTTTGGCCATCTGCTCAGCCGTTCGCGGACATGCAAGCCTCAAAACCTTGAAGTTTTTCATGAAAAAATAATATACTTCCTTTATGTCGTTAACCGTTGATCAAATTACTGCTGAGGCGTTGCATCTTCCGGTTTCTTCGCGGGCTGAACTTGCGGAAAAGCTGGTTGAGAGTCTGGATTTTTCAGAGAATGATGACATTCAGCAGGCGTGGGCAACTGAAGCGATCCGGCGACGCGACGAAGTGCGTTCCGGTAAAGTCAAAACTATTCCGGGCGAAGAAGTGCTTGCCGAAGTTCGCCGGATGCTTGATAAATGAGATACGAGTTCCATCCTGAGGCTCGTCAGGAATTCCAAGAATCAGCCGCTTTTTACGAAAGTAGACGAGTAAATCTTGGCGTTGTATTTACCAACGAGATCGAATCAGTTCTTCTTCAGATCGTAAAGGCTCCTGAAATATGGCCATTTGTCGAAGATGACGTTCGTAGATGTCTTGCTCATCGATTTCCATACGGCGTTCTGTACACTATAGAAGCCGATTACATTCTCATCCTCGCGGTTATGCACGGGAGCCGGAAACCAGGCTATTGGCGTGATCGTTTAAGCGATCACACCGCCTAAATTTCTTACAAATTCTTCAAAATAAATTCCGTCATCATTGTGTACCAGTGTTTGACCTGTGCGGGGTTTGAGATGCCGTGGCGCGCCGTTGGGTAGTACATCAGTTCGAATTGCTTATCGGCTTTTTGGAGTTCGTAGACGAGCTGCGTTGTGTTTTGCATATGAACATTGTCGTCTATTTGGCCGTGAATTAGCAGCAGTTTGCCTGAGAGATCTTTTGCTGCTTTGACGATCGATGAGCGCTCATAGCCCTCAGGATTATTCTGCGGCGTCATCATGTAACGTTCCGTATAGATCGAATCGTAGAGCCGCCAGTCGGTGCCCGTTCCGCCGGCAATGCCGATCTTGAAACTCTTGCTGTGCGTCAACGCATACGCCGTCATCGAACCGCCGTAACTCCATCCGTGAAGGCCGATACGCTCGCCGTCAACATAAGGCAGCGATTTAAGATAGTTAATGCCGTCTTCGAGATCGCGCAACTCGAGCTGATACATATTTTTATAGATCGGCCAGACGGATTCTGCTCCTTTGCCGCTAGCCGAGCGGTTGTCGCAAACCCAGATGATATAGCCTTTCTGCGCGAGCATCTGAAACCACATCATTCGCGAGCCCTGCCAGCGATTTATGACCGACGGAGCGTGAGGGCCGGAGTATGTGTATTCGAAAACGGGATACTTTTTCGACGGATCAAAATCAGGCGGCTTGATCATCATCGCTTCCATCACAAATCCGTCGCGCGTTTTTACGTTGAGAAATTCCGGCTTGCTCAACCTATATTGAGCAAGCACGTCAGGCTTGTTCTCGTTAATGATGCGCGCCGTTGTTCCGTCCGCCTGGCGAAGCCGTGTTTGCGGCGGCATGTCAGCGGCACTCCACATTTCGACAAAATGCGAGAATGATTTGTTGAAAGAAGCGCTGTGCGTGCCCTCACCCGACGTTATGCGTTCCATCTCCTGGCCGTTCAAAGGGACTCGGTAAACTTGCTCGCCAATGTGTGAATCTTTTGTCGCCGAAAAATACACCCAGCCATTTTTTTCGTCCACGCCGTAGACGTTTCGCACTTCCCAATTCCCGTAAGTTAATTGCTTCAGCATCTTGCCGTTGCTGTCATATTGATAGAGGTGCCGCCAGCCATTGCGTGCCGATTGCCAAATGCCTGTGCCGTTCTGCAAAAATATCGGGTTACCGTAAACGTCAACAAAAGCAGGCGAAGTCTCGGTCAAAAACTTTTTAACCTTACCGTCCATCGTGGCTGTGTTCAGGTCGAGATATGTCTGCTCGCGATTGAGTGCCTGAAATGTAACGACCTTGCTGTCCGGCGACCACGCAACTCGTGCAATGAGCAGATCGTCGGGCTTGTATAGAGAAGTGTCGACAAATTTCACGGCGTCGCCGAAACGCAGCAGCGACGGCGGAATTCGGTTGCCTATCTTTGGAATCCGTCCGGCGTTCGGGACAAATGAAGTTTTGCCTACATCCGCGATGCCGAGCTTTACTATCGGATTCGGGTCGCCGGCCTGGGGATAAAATGTCGTCTCGACTTCCTGATCGATCGGAATGTCGTTTGTAATAATGAACTTCGGCACGGGTGACTCGTCGAGCCGCAGAAAGGCGACGTATCTCGAATCCGGCGACCACCAGTAACCGCGTTTCTGTCCGCGGCCGTAAAGCTCTTCTTCATAGACCCAGTCGAGATATCCATTGTAGATCGCCTTGTCGCCCTCACGTCCGTCACGCGTGAGCTGCTTTTCATTGCCCTTCGCAACATCGACCGCGAAAAGATCATTGCCGCGCACAAAGCTCACCCATTTGCCGTCGGGGCTGAAATCTTCTTCTTTCTCCTCAGTCGTATTGTTTGTAAGGCGTTTGAGCAAGCGGCTCGAAATGTCGTAATGCCAGAGGTCCTTGGCGTTGTTGATGAGTATCGCGCTTTCGTCAGCGTTGAAATGCAGCGCCGCCGAATTCGCCAATCCATTTGCTTCGTCCGCCTTGAGGCCGACGCGCAACAAGGCAGTGGCCAGCGAGCCGCTGTCATAATACGGCACCGCCTGTCCCGTCATCGCATCAACTCGCATCAACTTCCCGTTGATAGTTTGTTTGAACGACTTCCCGTCCGCCGACCACTGCACAAAAACCGGCGTTCCGCCAAACCGAATCCTTTTCGCCGGATCAGGATTGAAAATATCATCAAGCGTGAGGAGCTTGTCCTGGGCAAATGCAACTGACGAAAATGCGAAAAATACTACAACTAACCACTGAATTTTTTTCATAATTTTGATTCAAAAAAAGTGAAGATCTTACACGAAAAGTATAAACGAAAATAAAGTAATTTCGCTAAGCCTTCGGATGAGCTTTGTCATAAACCTCTATCATTTTTTCCATCGAGACCTGAGTGTAGATCTGCGTCGTAGAAAGTCGTGCGTGGCCGAGAAGTTCTTGGATGTCACGGAGATCGGCGCCTTGATCGAGTAGGTGCGTCGCAAATGTATGACGCAGGCTGTGCGGTGAAATATCGTGAATATCGGCACACAGCTTTATGTATTTATCGATCATCCGTCCAACCGAACGCGTCGTGATCCGCGTGCCTTGATAGTTGAGAAACAACGCCTGAGGATCGCGCTGCGTGACCGGACAATTTTCTAAAAACGTGCCGCGTGTCTCTTCCATATAAAGCATTAATGCCTGAGCGGCCGGTTCGCCAAAGGGCACGATCCGTTGCTTCTTTCGTTTGCCGGTGACACGCACCATTTTCTCACGAAAATCTACATCCGCGATATTTATGCCGACGAGTTCGCCGACGCGAATACCAGTCGCATACAGAAATTCGAGTATCGCCCGGTCGCGGCGGCCAAGATCAGTATTAACGTCCGGCGTTTCGATAAACCGTACAGCGTCCTCGATAGAAAGATGGTTCGGCAATTTGCGTTCGATCTTTGGCGTGGCGACGAGCTTTGCGGGGTTTGATTCGAGCTTGCCCTCGCGGACCAAAAACTGAAAAAAAGTGCGAAGGCTCGCCAGCTTTCTCGCCACCGAAGTTTTCTTATGATCGCCATGCAGCGAAGCCATCCATTCGCGTATCGTCAAACGGTCGATCTGCTCAATAGGAAAATCCTCACGCTTTTCGACCCCAAATAAATGCTCGCGAAACTGCTCAAGATCGCTCGCGTAATTGCGCAGCGTATGCGGACTCAAATTACGCTCGTATTTGAGGTGCTGGAGGAATTGAGCTAGGTGTTCTGAAAGCATCTACTTCTTCGGGACATAATAACCTTTTCTTGTGCGGACGCTTAAATTCTTTCCCTTTACCAACAGTGAGATCTCGCGAAACTCGCCGGCCTTTTCCGCTGTGTTATCGGGATAATAGCTGAGAATATACTGGTGTGCTAACTCCGCCGAAATTTGATCGAAGGCGGCCTTCATCTCGTTTTCGTCAATGGGCGAATAGACCGCTCCGCCTGTTTGCCGCGTGATCTCGATCATTCGGCGTTCGGCCGCGAGAGCGCGAACATTTGCATTGCCGCCGCGTGTCCCGGTTCGTTTGTAATTCTCAAAGTCTTTTGTTTTTACCACATACACCTGGCAGTTGTTGACCTGCAATGATCTGATCACGTCCTCGAGTGTTGTCTTCAGATCGCTGTAGGTGTCTTCGCCGTCCGAAACGATCACCAGAACGCGGCGGCCGTTCGTCGATCTTAGATAGTCAGCAACCTCGATAATTCCGTCGAGCAAAGCGGTCGCTCCTTTTGGCTCAGGAAACAGATCGATAGCCTGCGTCAGCGATCCGACGTTGGATGTGATCGGCTGTTCGAGCCGCGTTACGTCAGCGACCGAAAACAATGCCGCTTTATCTTTATCAGGCCTTATCACCCTGCGAAAAAATCTCACAGCCGCTTCCTTTTCAAAATCGCGGGCGATCAAAACACTCGACGAATTATCAAAAAGCATCGCAAGACGTATCGGCGTTTCACTACGGGCGATGTCGCCGATCTCAACTGCCTTGCCGTCAATCTTTAGTTCAAAATCAGTGAGTTTAAGATTCGCAACCGCCTTGCCCGACGCATCCAAAACCGAAACAGGTATCGGCACAAGCACCGAGTTAACTTGAATGATCTCGTCCGATTCGCCTTTTGCAACCGCCTTCGGTGTCGGAGTGGGCGTAGCCGCCTGCGCGGGAAGATTATTTACCGACGGCCCGCTGATCGTTTGAGGTGTTGGTGTAGGACTCGGCTTCCGACGGCCAGACTGCGCAAAAGATGTGTCCGCGAAACACGCGAAACATACGAAAAAAAGAAATATAAAGGCTGATTTCATTCCTCGTACTATTTGATTACAAAGTGTCCCGAAAATATGCCTGTACACAGATCAAGACCGGCAAAAAGAAGTACCGCAGCCAAAACTCGCCGCATTGTGAGCGAATCGAACTTTTTCGCGCCCATCGTAGAACCCAACAGCCCGCCAAGTGCGGCAGTTATAACCCAAATCCATACATCGGACGAAAGAGCGGACAAATCACCGCCCTTGATCACAAAGCCGAGCAGCCCCGAAATGGAATTCACGAGTATGAAAGCCGCCGAAACGCCAGCAGCAGTTTTAGTCTCGGCCCAGTTCGCGAATAACAGCACCGGCGTTAAAAAAATACCGCCGCCAACGCCCACAAGCCCCGACAGCAGCCCGATCACAGCACCGATCGCGAGGGCGATCAAGATGTTACGCTGTCTTACTTCAATGCCCTGAGTGAGCTTCCACGCAAGCCTCAGTGCAGCCAACATCAAAACCACGCCGAGAATTATCTTATAAACATTCGTCGGCAAACTTA
>JANMDA010000071.1:0-1661 GCA_031376085.1 Chloracidobacterium sp. | reverse complement strand
CAAAGTTTGCCCTTAGGCTAGAATTGAATTCTGCCTTTTGGCAGATGCGGAGACGTGGCTGAGCGGCTGAAAGCGGCGGTTTGCTAAATCGTTGTAGCGTTAAAAACTACCACAGGTTCGAATCCTGTCGTCTCCGCCATTTTAATTTTGGATTTTGGATTTGCGATTTTGGATTGCTATCAAGCGTTAGTTTGATAGCTTTTCGCGTTTTTGCGCTATTGTGCATGTTGGATATATGCAAGAAGATTAAAAAAAATAAACAGGAGAAATCTATGATACGAATCGTTTTGGGCGTTATTGCCGGATTTTTTTCCTGGATAATAGTGTGGTTCGGAAGCGAGAAGGCCCTTTCCGCCATCTGGCCGGCGTTCGGCGTTCATCAAAAGGCTTTTGAAGAGGCCATTAAAAATGGCGGTCAGTTTACGGCAGACTCGACAATGCTTCTCACGCATATTGTCGTCGGTTCAATAGTCTCGGTAATGGCCGGAGCCCTGGCCGCTCTAGTCGCCGGTGAAAACTCACAAGCGCCTCTGATCGTCGGCATTCTGCTATTATCCATGGGCATAGCGAAAGCAGTTATGTCGTGGCAGTATGTTCCCATTTGGTATCACGTTATCTTTATGGCGATCCTGCTTCCTATGGCGATCGTGGGCGGTAAACTGATAAACGCGATTAAGTAAAATATTAGGAATAAGGTAGGGCAACGAAGGATACGGTTAATAATCGCCTGTAAGCTACAGCGGGGAATTAGGGATAAAATTCATGAGTGCAATGAGCGTCAGCGAAAAGATCAATGCATCGCCAGCGAAAGTATACGCGGCTCTACTTGACCCGGATTCGATTGCCGAGTGGAAGGTGCCGGACGGCATGACCTGTCATGTGCATTCATTCGAAGCGCGTGAGGGCGGTTCATTTCGGATCTCGCTCGCCTATGACGAGCCAGGCGAGAGCGGTAAATCCGGCGAACATACTGACACCTATCACGGCCATTTCGCCAAGCTTGTCCCAAACGAACAGGTTGTCGAGGTAACAGAATTCGAAACTGACGACCCGGAACTTAAGGGCAAGATGACACTAACTACCGACCTTCTCGATTCAAATGGCTGGACCATAGTGACGATGAGCTTTAGAGACCTTCCGCCAGGCGTTTCGCTTGCGGACAATGAAACCGGAACGAAAATGTCTCTGGCCAAGCTTGCAAAGCTGGTCGAGGCCAAAAAATCCGAGTAAAACTGCATTCGATACGGTACTAGTCCCTCACAAAAACACATTCGCACAATTCGTCTTTTCGTTAATTCACGAAACCGTTCGGTTGCGCTTGACGTATGCAACCGTTTGGTTGCATACTCTTGTTTGTAGTTATGAAACGAGATATTTTCCAAGCCATAGCTGACCCGACGAGGCGGGCGATCATTGCTTTGATAGCGATACAGGCGATGACGCCGAATGCTATTGCCGAGCATTTCGACACCAGCCGGCAGGCGGTTTCTAAACATCTACGCATTTTGGCGGAGTGTGAGCTTATCAAACAAGAGCAAAAAGGGCGGGAGATCTATTACCTGCTCGAAATAGAAAAAATGAAAGAGATCGACAAATGGCTGGAGCAATACAGGAAGATTTGGGAGACGCGGTTCGAGCAGCTTGGGCTTGTGCTCGAGGTA
>JANMDA010000068.1:0-16486 GCA_031376085.1 Chloracidobacterium sp. | reverse complement strand
TGTGACCGGCGATGTCGGCGGTATATTTAGATTAACGAACGAAATAAGTATTTCGAGCCGCATTGGCCGTTCATTCCGCACGCCAAATCTTTTTGAACTTTTCTTTACGGATCGCGGTTCCATAAACAACACATTTATTGTTGGCAACTCCGATCTAAAGCCTGAAACCGGGACGAATTTTGATGCCAGCATTAAGATTCGAAAATCGCATTTTGTTGGCTCGGCTACCTATTTCAGGAATTCGTATAAAGATTTCCTAAGTACAGTAGCGGCGGTTGACAGAAATGGCGCTCCGATATTTCTCAATCAACCCGGGCCGCAAACGCGCGTTTATCAAACGGTGAATTTTGACCGTACGCGAATACAGGGTTTCGAGGGTGAATTTGAAATTCCGTTTAGGATCAGCTTTGGATATCTGACGCCAAACGGGAATTTCAGTTATTTACGCGGAGAGGATACGCGGCTGCATGTCCCGCTCGATGCTATCAGCCCGTTTCGGACAAATATCGGCGTCCGCTGGAACAATTACGGCAAATCGTATTTCTTTGACTATTATGCAAGGATCGTAGCGACTCAGGATCGCGTTTCTCCGTTTCCGACAGTCAATCAGGGCTCGAATGGCTTACCGGAACAAGGATTTACGACGCACAACATAAGTGGCGGTTACTATTTGCGACGCGAGCGATACAACTTTAATGTTAATCTCGGCGTTTCAAATCTTGCCAATCATGCCTACAGTGAGCAATTTGTCCTTGCTCCGGCGCGAGGCCGTTCTTTTACGATCGGAACAAGTTGGGAGATTAAGTAAGATCGCATAATTGGTACAAAAAAGACGCACAATTTTGTGCGTCTTTTTTGTTTAGCTTGATCAACCGATCATCAGTTTCTGGTTGCGGTGAAAGGGATCGAACCGAATGACGGATTTGTGAATGTGCCGGTCATTTTGTCGCCGTCGATGATGCCCTCCATTGTAAAGTCAACGACTTGGCCCTGGATGTCAGCGTGCATAGTTGCGGTAAACGCCTTGCCGCTTACCTTGCCGCCATCGATCAAACCATTGCCGATCTCAGCAGCAGTAGTGCCGCCAAACGAAGGGCCGCTTTGCTTGAGCTCGACAGCGATCTGCATCATCTGTCCGTGAGCGTCAGCAGACAAAGACCATTTGCCGCTAAGATCGGCTCCGGGGGCGGCTGACATGTCAACGGGCTTGGTGATAACGACATTCTTTGGATCAACGGTGATCTCGCCGAGGCGTTTGGTAACTTCGGGTGTCATACTTTCCTGATAACGTCCACTAAGATATTTGGAGAGAAATTTCTCAGCCGCCGCAAACATCGCCATATTGTTGACCGGACGGGCAAAACCGTGGCCTTCGTCGTCCGCCAACAAATATTGCACCGGATAATTGCGGTCGCGAAGAGCGATCACGATCTGGTCAGCCTCACGTTTATTGACACGCGGATCGTTTGCTCCCTGTACGACCATCAAAGGCGTCTTTATCTTGTCCGCCGAGAAGAGCGGTGACTGACGCTTGATCTGTGACGCTCCCTCAGGTGTGCTCGGATCACCCATGCGTTTCCTAAACGTGATCAGGCTGGACTCCCAGTATGGCGGGAAAGATTCGACCAGTGTCTTTAAATTTGACGGAGCAACGATCGCGACCGCAGAAGCGTAAAGATCGGGTGTAAACGTCACGCCCGCAAGCGTCGCATAACCACCATAACTGCCGCCCATTATACCGACGCGTTTAGGATCGGCAATACCCTTACCGACGAGATAATTGACGCCCCAAGTGATGTCGTCTTGCATCTTGTCGCCCCATTGTAGATTGCCGGCATCGAGAAATTTCTTGCCGTAACCAGTAGAGCCACGGAAATTGGGTTCAAGCACGGCATAGCCTCGGTTTGCGAGAAATTGAGCGAAGCTATTGTAACCCCAGGAATCGCGTGCCCATGGGCCGCCGTGCGGAACCACAACGAGCGGCAGATTTTTTTCTACCAAACCTTTTGGCAGCGTCAAATATGCAGGAATTTCCAGGCCGTCGGATGATTTATAACGGATCGCCTTCATTGATGAAAGCGACGGGCGGGGCAGTTTTTCTCGTACAGTATAGAGGGTCGATAAATTTTTCGATTTACGGTCAAATACCCAGACGGTGCCGGGATCGACATCGCTAAAGGTCCGGACTATAAATTTGCTCTCGTCTTTCGTGCCTGAACCGAATGTTATCTCACGATCACCGACCAGCTTTTTAATGTGGTTGTAATCTTTTTCAAAAGTTTTGTCTTTCCAATAAATGCGGCTCTTGTCATCGTCATACGCGGTGGCGATCAGCTGTTTTGTTGCAAAGGAGAACGATGCATTGCCGAAATCTACGCGTCCCAGCGGGTCCTGTTCAACTAATTCTTCCTTGCCCGTTTCAGGATCGAAAAGAACGAGCTGGATCAGATCGCGGTCGCCTTTGTTAGTGGTCGCATAGACGAGCTTATTGTCTTTGGTAAATTGCAACGCCCCGCAGCTTTCAAAAATACCGCAGGTGTAAACAGTGGTAAATTTATCGCCGTCTACCCTAAGTATCTCAGTGCTGCCGTTTTGCAGCGATCTGCTCGCCATGCGAGCATTGCCTGCATTATCGAAAACCCAGCCGGTCAAACGATCTTTGTTCTCACGCAAGAGCGTTTTTGTGCCGGTCGAGATTTGAACCTTATAGAGATCATGCCAGGATTTGTCCCGGTCGTTAATGCCTATGTAGATAGTGTCGGGAGCGGATTCAGGAACGTTATAGATGATCGTGCGCACGCCTTTAGCGTTGGTAAGGTTTGTCGGTGCCGGAACGTCGGAACTATCTGCTGGAGCGGCAGAAGGATCAACGGCGAATACATTGAAATTTTCGTCACCGTCATTGTCCTTAGTAAAAAGGATGAATTTGCTGTCCCGGCTCCAGAAATAGCTTGAGACGGGGCGCTTTTTTTCTGCAGTCAGCGGACGAGCCTTTACAAACGGTTCGTCAACACCTTTCACCCAAACGTTTAGCACGTCCTTTAACGGACGGATGAACGAAATGTACTTGCCATCGGGCGAGATCTGGGCGCCAGCGTATTCCGGGTTGCCGAAAAATAGCTCACGGTCGATCAAAGTTGGCTGTTGTGCCACAGCCGAATTTGAAAAAATGAATAACGATAGAAGTAACGTCGATAGAATCAGCGATATTTTCATAATTTTTTTGTAATTATTTGGTTTATTACGCTATTTTGTTGCGTTTTGGTTCAAAAAAATTCGTTCCAGACCGGATTGTTCCAAGTCTGTTTGCGAAACTTACTTTCGCTCCAAAATCCTTTTGTTAGCTCGATCTCGGGCACAGCATGCTTTGGCATCAGGACGGTAACAACATCGAAGCGATATTCCATTTCTCGAACACCAAAAATGCGCCGGTAAACCTTAGCCGTTCGCGTGATCTGCCGCTGTTTACGAGTATCGACCGCAGTAATGACTGGCGCAAATTCATCCGACCGCCGCGTCTTGACCTCTACGAAACAAAGCGTTTCACCATCAAGCGCGATCAAATCGATCTCGCCCGTAACCGACACGCCTTTTGTGTTGCGTCCGACCGGAACTTTGAAATTGGCAATAACGAGGCGGTAGCCGTTCTTGACCAAATATTCAGCAGCGAGAGCCTCGCCGCAGTCGCCGAGGCTCGGAAGCGAGTTTGCAGGAGGGTGTTTGATGGAAAGAATCTCATCCATCACATAAAAAAGCGGTTCCTCATATATGCCGTAAACATCGCGCAATGCTACGCAGATTTCGTCGACAGTGGCGTAAGCGGCTACTGATTCGATGATCGCGGGCATTGTGTTTTGCAACCGCGCCTCCGAATAAGGTAAGCCGGACGGCCCGAAACGAGCCGTCCGGCAATTCGGAAAGGTCAAGGTTCGATACGCAGCACCTCACCGAGAGTTGACGACGTACTCCTGTTCGTGACGTAAAGTGCTCCGTCGCTGCCAACCGCGACCCCGCCGGGAGCGATAAGAGGTGGCCCAGCGACGATGTCGGTCCGCGTACCATCTGCCGCGATGCGGACAAGTCGCCCGCCTGCACCGAAGTTAGGGATCGCATTCCTTGCAATTTCAAGGACGTACAGCGAACCATCGGGGCCGAAAGCGATGTCGATAATATTTGTGAACCCTGTATAAGCCACGACTGGTGTTCCGCCGTGTGCGGGAACTCGGTAAACGTTTGCCAACCCGATGGTGAAAGGGCCCCCGGTGAGTACGCCGACATAGAATTCGCCGTCGGGGCCGAGAGCGACCGAGGTCGGAACAGCCTGCACGAACGGTGGTCCGGGAGTCGGGCGTGGAACGGGTGGAAAAACCGCCAGTGTCGAGATCACGCCTCTCGCCGAAACCTGAATCAGATCGTTACCCCCTGCATCTGCTATAACAACCCTGCCCGGAAGTGCGAGCACACCATAAGGGTTGCTGTCTGGCACGAAGCCATCCGGATTATTAGCCGCCTCATAGTCGCCCAGGTTCTCGTTTAAGCTAAACCTGCCGCTCGGATTGAACCGTCCTAGCCTCGAAAAGTTCTGGCCGTCTGCTCCAAAATAAGATTCGCGGAGCGTTGGGTTTCCGCCCAGTCCCATTGTTATGTAACTATTACCCAGGCCCTGGAACGAGATGTCGTGGACACCCGTAGCTCCATTTGCTATTCCACTCACGGGTATCAGCGAGGGCAGATTTGATAACACCCGCGTGGCTTCGCCCGTCTCCTGGTCGATTCTTGTAATCGATCCAGTGGTTGCAAAACACTTTACTTGGTTATCACCCATTAACCCGCATTGCGTTGCGGATGCCGTGCCATTTCCGCCTGCCTCGGCAACATAGAGTGAACCGTCAGGGGCGAAATTCAAGCCACGGGGGTTATGCAGGCCGGTGGCAACCGTAGTTATAGTCGCCCCTAATGGGGCGTTCCCAGCATTAACTGTGCCGGGTACATACAGATAACCGGTGCAAACTGCCGCAATAACCACAAAAGAAAAGCTGTAGAAAAACAAAGAAGTTCTTGAAACGGTCATGATCATCCTCCTGTGAAACGTAAATACTTCACGAAAAAAGTGAAGCGGCGTGAGTCTTACGTCAATTGAGTCAGTGTCCCCAAACAGAAACTCACCAAAAAGCAATAAGTTGAGACGCACTGTCTCAACTAAAATGCCGCGATCTTACTAAGATAGGGTTACCGTATCACTATTCTGTATGGAAGACAACAAAAACTTGGAATTTTGCAACTAAAACGCCGGTTCCTCATAGATCCCGTAAATGTCACGCAATGCAACGCAGATCTCTTCGACGGTTGCGTATGCGGCTACAGATTCGATGATCGAAGGCATTGTGTTTTCGTTGGATTGTGCTGCTTGTTTAAGTTTTTCGAGCGCGTTGGCAACAGCACCGTTGTCACGAGATGATTTGACTTGAGCCATACGTTCGAGTTGGTGATCACGAACCGTTTCGTCGATCTGGAGAATCTCGTATTTCGAAGATTCCTCATCCATCGCATATTTATTGACTCCGACGATCACTTGTTCTTTACGCTCAACCGCTTTTTGATATTGATAGGCCGATTCCTGTATTTCGCGTTGCGGGAAGCCTGCCTCTACTGCTTCGACCATGCCGCCGAAGCCATCTATCTTTTCAAAATAATCCATGCAGCCGTCGATCATTTTTTGCGTGAGCGATTCAACGTAATAACTGCCGCCAAGCGGATCTACCGTATTTGCGACGCCAGTTTCCTCAGCAATGATCTGCTGTGTTCGCAGGGCGATCAATGCCGCTTCATCGGTGGGCAATGCAAGTGCTTCGTCGTAGGAATCTGTATGCAGCGACTGTGTGCCGCCGAGCACGCCGGCAAGTGCCTGAATAGCAACCCGAGCTATATTATTCAGAGGTTGTTGAACCGTAAGTGATACGCCGGCGGTTTGTGTGTGAAAACGCATCTGCATTGTCCGCGGATTCTTTGCACCGAATCGTTCTTTCATCGTTCGAGCCCAGATAACACGGGCTGCCCGGTATTTGGCGATCTCTTCAAAGAAATCGTTGTGGGCATTGAAGAAGAACGAGATGCGCGGGACAAACTCGTCCAAGTCCATGCCGCGATCGACGCCGTATTGCACATACTCGACACCATCGCGGAGAGTAAATGCCAGCTCCTGCAGAGCGGTCGCTCCTGCCTCGCGGATGTGATAACCGCTGACTGAGATCGGGTTGTATTTCGGGACGTGTTTGGTGGTGTATTCAAAAGTATCGATGACAAGCTTCATCGCGGGCTTGATGGGATAGATCCATTCTTTTTGCGCGATGTATTCTTTTAGAATGTCGTTTTGCAGCGTGCCTGAGATTTTCTTGAAGTCGGCCTTTTGCTTTTCTGCGACTACAAGATACATCGCGAGAAATATCGGCGCCGGCGCATTGATCGTTTGTGACACGGTCACCTGATCAAGCGGAATACCGTCAAACAAAACTTCAAAATCTGCAAGCGAAGACACTGCAACACCGCACTTGCCAACCTCGCCTTCCGAGAGCGGCGAATCGCAATCTAGTCCCATCAAGGCAGGCAGATCGTAGGCGACTGACAAACCGGTCTGTCCGTGTTCGAGCAAGTATTTGAAACGGGCATTTGTATTCTCCGGCGACGAAAATCCTGCAAACTGCCGCATCGTCCACAACTTGCCGCGATAGCCTGTCGGGTGAATACCCCGTTTGTACGGAAATTCACCAGGAAACCCGATTTCGCTTACGTCTTCCGTATCGGCGGCTGTGTAAAGGCGTTCGACAGGTTCGAGGCTTACGCCCTCAAACGAGGCCTTGCTCTCCGGCGTCTTTTCGAGCACCTTTGCAAGCGTTTCTTCTTCCCACCTTTCGGCATCTGTTTGAGCCGCGCTTGCGGCCTTTTTTGTTTCGGTTGTATCCATGAAAATAATAGTTATAACGGCATTAATCCAAAAATTGCAAATTACCAGGCTATCTGCATACAATTAGCTAATGAAAATCTTCAGAACAGTTGTTATTTTAGCACTGTTTCTGTCTATCGGGGCATTTTCGGGATGCACAGGCGGAAACAATAATTCAAATACAAATTCAGTTGTTTTGAATCCAACTCTTGAAAACGCAAATTCGGCGAAAACCAATGTGGAAGAACTCCAACTGTTGGTGAATGTGCCTTACGAGGTCGAAGATGAGGATATTGTCTGGAAGGAAAATGCGGCCCAAAAGAAGTTGATAGCGGTTTTGCGTTTTTCAGCTGAGAATGCCGATAAGATAGTTGCCGAGGCATCTGCTCGTCAGGCTCCACAAAGCGTTAGCGTATCATCTGAATCATGGTTTCCGTCAGAGCTGATTGCCCAGGGGGAATTGAGCGGCGACGACAGCCTGAAGGGTTTGGCTTATGCCGCCGACAACTTTTTTCAAGAGCCATTTACCTCGGGGCGTATCGTGCGTATCGAAGGCACGGACTACTTTGTTTTGGAGATGTCGGCTAAATAGCTCTAAGTTTTATTGTTTGTCCGCTTCGTGTTAGCATCGAAGTGTCCAACATATTCGATGCGGTTTCTTAATCCCAAAACGGTATTTTTGCTTATATTTGTGCTGTCGTCGCCAAGCTTCGCTCAGCAGACCAATCCTGTCGAGCGGCAGGTGTCGAACCCGATCACTGACACGCCGAACATAAATCCGATCTCGAACGAACAGAAGATAACGGCTCCAACACCAAAAAAAAAGACGAGTTTTGAAGAGGAAGGCGGCAATGGCGAAGTAGTCGTTTACTCCGCCCGGCAAACGGTCGAGGGCGAAAAAGGACACCGAATAGTGCTTCACATCGGAAATGTCGATGTTCATTACGGCATCTATCGCATGCAGGCGAATGAGGTCGTTATTTACGAGGCCGAAAATAAGATCCTTGCGACTGGTAGTGTAATATTCGATCAAGGCGACGATCAGCGAATTACTGGGGCTAAAGCCGTATGGAACTACAAAACAAAGCTCGGAGTCTTTGAGGACTCGACCGGTTTTACAAATCAGACAAACGACGGAACTGTAATATATTTTACGGCTGAACGAGTCGAGCGCATTTCGCTGAACGAGATTGTTGTCACCAAAGGCGTTTTTACTGCATGCGAAGAGGCTGTTCCAAAATGGAGTTTTACGGCGGACAAAGCAAGGATAAAAACCAACGACAAACTGCGTCTAAAGAATGCAAAATTCCGCGTTAAGAATGTACCGCTCATCATCGTTCCATTTGCGTCGATCCCGATAAAGGAAAAGGACCGCAGCTCGGGTTTTCTTACGCCGACGGTTGGTTATTCGGGACGGAAGGGTGCGCGACTTTCGACAGCGTATTACAAAACGCTCGGCGATTCGGCGGATGTGACGTTTCGCGGCGATATTTTTTCGGCACGCGGCTTTGCCTACGGGCTCGACGCCCGGACAAGAGCGAATTCAAGATCTTATCTGAATTTTGGTTTTTACGTTGTTAAGGATCGTGTATTTGGCCACAAGGCCGATGCCCAGCATCCGGATCAGGGCGGTTCGTCGATATATGCCGATGGCTTGCATTACTTTCCGAATGGTTTTACTGCCGCCGCTGATTTCCGACTGACTTCAAGCCTTACGTTCAGGCAGGAATTTTCCGACGGTATTCAGGCCATCATTTCACCGATCGAGATCTCGCAGGTGTTTGTCAACAAAAGCTGGAATAACCACACGCTTAATTTTTTGACTCGGTCGCAGGTTATTTCGATCCCGAATGTTCGCGTAAAGACCCGAAATTTACCTAGTGTGGACTTTGAAAAACGTCCGTCTCAATTACCATTTTTTAAGAACGTATACTTTTCTTTTAAGACCAGTCTTCAAGGCGTTTCACGCAGAGATGAAGTTGACGACAAAGGCATCTATACCTCGATAACAGGCAATGAGCCCGTTGTCACGCCGTCGCTCGTTCAGCGATTTGATGTTTATCCGCAGGTGACGCTGCCGTTTTATACCAAATATTTTAATTTTACGGCGACTGCCGCGACACGCGTTACTTATTATTCCAATTCGTTTGACAACATTCGGCGCGTTTCCGGACGCGACGTTATTAGGCGATATGGCGAGTTCAGTTTTGATGTGCGGCCCGTTGCACTTGCGAAAAACTTCTATGGAAAAAATAACGAATTCCGCTTTCGCCATGTTATCGAACCTTTTGCGACTTATCGTCTTATAAAGGGAATTGATAATTTTAATAAGATCATTCGGTTCGATTATATCGATACTGCAACCAACACCAACGAGATCGAGTTCGGCATAACCAACCGATTTTATACAAGAAAATACGGACAGGCCGTCACAGCCGAAGCGCAAAAAATCTTGAGTCTTAAGTCTCGAGTTGGAACTCCCGATCAAGACTCCAAACCCAAGAATCAAGACTCCTTATCTGTTCAGCCCTACGAGATATTCAGCATTACAGTTCGTGGCAAGTATTTTTTCGATAAAACGTTCGGCGGTGCGTTGATACAGGGTAGGCGAAATCAGTTCGAGCCGATCACGGCGATGAGCTTTTACACATTCGGCGGTGCACCTCGGCGTTTTTCTCCTTTGAACATCGATGCGACGTATCGTCCTCAAAAGACTATATTTGCCAACGTGCGTTTTGATTACGGCGTCTCGGGCGATGGCCTGCGCGACATCTCGGCCGGCATGGGATATAACACGTCGTTCGTAAAGATCTTCCAGACCTTTTACTACACTCGGGCGGTCACTCTTATTCCATCGCTCGCCCAATACGCAAATACGGCCGGCAAAGAACCCGGCACACTGCGTGGCTCACAATGGAGCCCTGCGATCTTTTTCGGCAACCGCAGCCACGGACTCTACGGCGGCACATCGTTCTTCTTCGATCTGGAAAATCGTAGAGCATCAAACACCTCGCCGCTGATCAGCTCTCTCGTAACTATTGGTTACGCCTACGACTGCTGCTCACTCGCATTGCAGTACTACACCTTCAACGTCGGTGTCCGCAAGGAGAACAAAGTGGTTTTCAGCTTCCGTCTAAACGGCATTGGCTCCTTCGGCACCGAGCAATTCGGACAGGGACTTAGGTAGTAAAAGTAAATTAAATTATAGAAATTTAGATCGAATTAAAGATATTCGCAAGCCCGTTGTAGTTCTGTTTTTCAATCAATCGGTTCATAATATAAAATCCAAGTTCCCGGTACGCCTCAAACTGGTTCTCGTTATATTGCTGATCTCCGGTCGATTGGTGTGGAAACGTAAGATTGTCAGCTGCATAATGCATCACATTCGTGGGTTCGCTGCCATAAAATGACGGCCTGATGTATAACAACGTACCTTTAATATGATTGCCGTTCTCATCTTTTTCCGGATATAAAATATCGGCTATAGCAAAACGCTTCCGGTCGGCTTTGTTTTCTTCGGCATCTGCGCGCGAATATAACTTGAGTCCGTCATTGAAAACAATGCGAACACCCAGGTCAACCTGACATTTTTCAATTGCGTTTGATATCTCGCTGAATTTATAGTGACAGTCGGCAGCCGCGTCGCTCAAAACAATAAATTTGCAGCGGCGTATAATCGGCTCGTAAATACCAAGATTCTCAAAATGTCCGCCGTCTGAAAGATTGATGTATCGTTTGTTTTCGTCGGTGCGGCCCAGCAGTTCATTTAACAATGGCAGCGGCGACATCGTCGGACTAGATTTTTCGTAATACTTTTTTTCCCTGCCAATCAAATCTACTCCCTCGCCAGCCAGCCCGGTGTTGCCAAGCCACCAACCAAGCCGGATGTTAAAAAGGGTCATGACGAACGTAAGGATGGGTGAAGAAATATAACCCATATTGGGATTGGCCGCAGCTCCTGATATTGCCATCGCAGTTCCAAGTCTGATCGATTTTCCCGTGACGGAGTTCATCCCGTATCTTTCTGTTTTCCGATACCCAAGGCACGGACTGCCGCAATGCAGAGCCGTCATCGAAAATGATGCAGCTTTGCGGTTTTGCCAAGCCAGATTTGCACTACTCACAAGATTTACTGTTCCGTTAATAATATGGAATGGCTTCTGCCCTTTAAGGTCTTTGAGCATGAGATTGTCGTTATCGTCAAAGCCGGTGAAATGATTTGCTTTTCGCGTTGCACGCGATGCTCCGAGATATGCCCGTATCAGACGGTTTCGGTATGTTGAATGGAGCGAAAACTTATTGATATTTACAAAACCACCCATCAGCGCTCCGATAGCAAATAACAGTAGTAACCACAGACTCAAATAGCGAATCGAATAAATACCATCACCTTTCACGGATGACAAAAAGGATAATTTGCTACCGAAAAATGGCTGACACAAACGCAAAACCTCTTCCGAGATCAAAGATAATGCGGCGAATAAACAGCCAAGAAAAATTACGCCGGCGATCGGAGCAAATCGTAACGCCCGCGACAAAGGATCTCGTATTGTATCTTCTCGTACCTTACTTTTTTCGGAAAATCCCCCGACGAGGCTAATAGCGCCGGAAATGATCGGTATTAATACTGAAATCTTTGCTGTAATACTCTCAAATGACCAACCTCCTAAGATTATTCTTTCCCACAGCCAGTTAGCTGCGTCCTTACTGTACAGAACCAATCCATTGAGTACTATCCATGCCAGGCAAAAGATCAATATCCAGGCGCCGAAGCGGGCCAACCATTCGCGATCAGGATCTTTGATAAAAAGCTTACTTGTAAATCCAACAAAACATGTGGCGGCGATAAGAAACAAAAGCAGGAATACGGGCACCGCGAGTAAGGTATAAAGGCGTCCATCGCCGGAAAAGAGCGAGGCATTAAGATTTTTTGCGGTAAGCCATATAAGAAATGCTCCGATAACGCTTACCGAGGCTCCAAACAAAGTTTCAAGGAGAACAAAGGCGACTTCCTTCCAAGTCCATTTGTTTCCATTGTCATAAAGGCGAGCTATAGCAAAAAATAAATTCCCAAGCAGGTACATAATCAAGCTGTACAATATGAAAAAATATACGTTGTAGCTGCCGTCCTCATTTAGTAGAGAAGAACTGAAAAATGTCTTTTTCGTTGATGTGTACCAATACCAAAATGTCGTCGCGACGAAAGCCCCGACTATCAAAGGCATAATGCCGGAAAAAACGACCCATATGTCTGTGGAATATTTTTCCTTTTCGGCATCATAGACTTTGCTGGGACGCTTTTTCATAACAAAGCCGAGAGAAAGGCTTCCTAAAATAGCACTGAACGGCAAAGCGTAAATTACAAGATCATCAAAGCTTAACCATTCGCTTACCGCATGTTTACGATTAGTAATAGCTAAGAAAATTCGTGGTAATAGTAATAGTGCAGCGATTATCGGCACCGAAACGGTCGAGTTAAGAAACAGATTTCTAAGATAGACCGCCGCCAATGTCCACGTGTCGGCTGAAAATAACCCGACTTTCGGACTCATGTAATTGCTGTATTCACGGAGATGAGTTATCTGGCGCGGTTCAGGATTTGGCCTGTCGTTTGCAAATTCGGTTGTCGCTTTCAGCCGATTTTGAACCGCATCGATTTCGGTTAGGTTGGCCCCCTTATCGATTCGCTTTATCCATGATGACAGCCAGCAGCCAAGATATCCGCCGCCCGAAACCGTAGAAAGATAATCGAATTTACTCAAAAGATCATGCTTTGCCAAAGCTTGGATCATTCCAAGCCCAAAGGTCGCACTGCGAATACCACCGCCGGAAAAACATAAGGCGGATAACTCCGCCTTATGAAATTTATCAAAAACCTCTTTAAGCGTTCCGCCGCGGCCGCTCGTCGGCTTGATCTGCTTCAATTCTTCGTTAAGGGCTTCGTCTAATTTTATTGGACCTTCATTTGCCATTAAGTCATCCTCATTCGAAGGCTTTATGAATAATCCAAATATCCTTTTAAGCTTGGATTCCACACCTTGCGAATATCCAATTCAAAAACTCCGATACCGTTGCTGCTGCCGTTCGGGTTCGAATTGCCTTCGATGGTTATGAGGCGTCCGCCCTCGACTCGTTTAATGATTCCAGTATGACCGTGGCCGCCGCCGTGATCGATAATAAAAATATTGCCCGGCTTAACCAAAGAAGGATTATTACGCGCATCCACGGCTTTAACCTTTTTTGCTTTTGTCCGATTCCAATGATCCAGGCAGCCAGCGGTTTTGACCAATGGATTTACCACCCCAAGTTTTTTTGCGGCTTCGTTAAAGCAGAAGTATACAAATGCCGCGCACCAAAAATTGCCAGGAGGGACGTTCACGCTGGCCAGATAGGCGTTTACCTCAGGCCCCTTATTCGATCCGACTGGTTTTTCCATTACGCCGACCTGCGTCTGGGCGAACGAAAGAGCCTCGCGGAGCAAATCATTCGGAGCGGTTGCGTCAGGTGTAAACACTTCTCCAAAAAGGCTTTCCCACGTCAGCGGCCCGACAATACCATCTGCCTCAAGAGGATTATTATGCACGTCACGGAAAAGCGTCTGAAACAGCTTTACCCCGCCCTCAGTGTTAATCCCAAAATCCCCATCAACGTCTATCTTCGTGATCCCCCGCTTACCAAGCTGCGTCTGGATCGTCATCACAATCGCCTTGTCCTTTTCACCTTTCTTAATAATTCTATTTGGATAGCTCATTTATTTTTCTCCTTTACTTTTCATATTTCCTCGACCCTAAATTCCTCTGACGAACATTAAGATTAGTAGCATCAAACTGTTCGACAGAATGTAACTTCCCCAACTACTATTTGTTTAGTCGTTGAACCAAAGCCGACAAAACGGCCATCAAGAGTTCTTCCGTCTGGTGATAACATCAAAATTATGGTGCCAAATTGTAAGGAAAGATCGTCAGAATTTGAATATTCGAGTTTAGCAAATGGCATTTCTAAAAAACCTCCTATTACCTTAAATTTTCTCAATTCCTCCGTTACCGGGCTTTTAAATTCACCTTCGCCTTCGATGATTTTCTTTGCGGCAGTGAGGTTTATTTCAATAGGCGTAGTGACCAACTTGCTATCAAGTACCTGCGTAAATGTACCTTTCCATTTTCCGACAAGGGTTCTACGACGGGATCCTGGGTCTTTGAAATCTCTATGATCGAGCCACCTAGTCACGGATAGAGTAATGATTGGAGAGATTAGGGCAATTATTCCCGCTATGATCGCCGCGATAACTGTTGGGTTCATAAGCCGTCGTTTTTATTCACAACCGATTCATTAATTCAATAAAGATTTTGAAATGTTATTCGAAACACAAAATTCCCTTTTTGTTCACCAATAACTCGTGGAGCGGAAAACATGTAACCAATCTCCGCTCGAGCGACGACCATTACAATTTGTAAGCCACTGCCAAAGCCATATCTATAACGGCTGTTAAATAAACCGTCGCCATAAAGTTTAGCTGCGTCAAACATAAACAATGGTTTCACCGCGTAGAGGTTTGCGTGACGCGAAATGAATTTCATTGTAGGAGCTATGTCCTTATTAACAATTTTCTCCGCCTCACGCTGTGCAATCGGAAGTGCCAATTGCTCTGCTTCGGTCTCGTCCAAATTTGGATTCTTTTTCATCAAATCGGCAATGATTGAATCTAATAGGTTGTCTCCAATACCCCCGATCGCGCTTTTAACAGTGAAGTTTTCTAACATCGCATTCACTTTGATAGTGCTTGTTATATTGCCATCGTCGTCTTTATTTACAATAGTTTCATCAGGAATTAGTCTTCGCGACCAAGATGGGATGGGAATTGTAAGATTGAAATTAGCGTGCCAAAATGCTTTCCCCCCAGATGTTAGCCCATTTGGAGTAGATAACGCAGCTTTTGTTTTACCGTAACTTCGTAGCAAAGGGCCGACAGGAAAACTTGTTAACACAATCGAATCGGGTGATTCATAAAGATAATTTGAAGAATTATTTCCACCGAAAAATCGTGCGTATAAAGGAACTGTTCCTGAAGTTTTACCACCACCCGCAATAGCTTCGATGCAGACTGTTTGGGTTCCTGATCCAAACTCCTTTTGATAACCGAATATTCCGGCAATCCTACGATATCTATTAAGACTTTCATCCAATTTTGTGGATTCCGCCCATACACCTATTCTGGCGAAACCTTTCCATAGGCGTCCGTCAATTATTGAACGAAAATTGAATTTGCTATCTCTACCACCTAAATTGTCTAGCCGAGCTTGTTGATAAACCCGATTGCTGTCGTTACTGTATCCACCGAACAAATTAATCGTATTGAGAATTCCAATGTGCGGACGTAGTTTAATCTGCGCTCCCATCCGTAAACCGTTATTAACATACCGCATATCATTTAGTGGTTGTTCGTCAGCGCTAAAACCACCTATTAAATCCATTTCCTCGATAAATTTTCCACTTCGAATTTTGGAAAAAATAAGAGCAGTTTTGGTTTGATAAAATTGTTTTGTGAGGGATTTACGACCACTAAAAGTAAATCGTAACTGATTTCTTGCCGAATGTTTTTTTCCATCAATTACTTTTGGTCTTCTGTTTTCCGATACATTGGATAGGTTAAGTAAATTGGTCGAAATATCAAGCGAGGTTTCCGGTCCAGTTTTGCCGTCGTAGTTAAAATTGAATTGCGGATTGAAAACACGCAATGGTGCGGGCATCTTATTGTAAAACGACGGTTTCAACGAACGTGGAATTGGAAGAATATTATTCGCTAAATTTTGGAGGTCAGTCCTTAAGAATAGAATATTAATTATGAAATCTATTGTCTTGGAAGAATCATTAATCTCTACACAGGGTGTAGTTAGTAGCAGATATCCTCCCTTTATTTGGGGAGTTGCACCGCCAACGATACCCATTTGTTTCTCAAATACTTGGTTGGCTTCATCGCTTAAAAAATCCTCTACTTTGGCCATTGCTTGATACACCAAGTCACGTGAATAGTCTCTTTTACTAAATGTGTTCGTTAATTGTTTTTCTATGGCGGAAGATCCCCCGCGAGCATTCACTTTGATAAGACCAATTTTTAAGCCATCTGGAACTAGTCGGTGGTCGAAAGGGCATACGGAAGTAATATTTTGCTGGTTCTTGTTTTGCTGGGCTTCTACTGAAATAGTTCCCAAATAAAGAATCACCAGACTAATGTAAAAATACTTTGTATGTCTTCTATTAGTAAGCATTTGCATGAAAACAATTCCTAATTCGGAGTGTATTATTCATACACTCCGTCTTTGGTCCGACATAACGAGGGGCAATCAAGCCATAGCTAATAACAATCCAATCGAGTTAGTTTTTGTTTACACCTTTATCAAAACTGCTTTTGCCATTGCGTTGTGGATTTTTGTCTTCTCGGCGTCGGTTGGAGGATCTCCGTCTTCCAAAACTTTGACTGCTGGATAGACTTTAGTTCTAAAGGCTCTGCTTTGAAGAATGCTTACTCCATTTAGGCTAATATTTTCA
>JANMDA010000033.1:0-13072 GCA_031376085.1 Chloracidobacterium sp. | reverse complement strand
CGGCAACGAGCAGGCGATAATCGTCGAACCTACCGGTCAATATGTAGATTTTTATGGCAAAGGCATTGATGTGCGCGAAACTGATACCCGCACATATTTTCTGATCTCCGATACGGTCGCTGGAAAAAGGGTGATCTCAAAGTTTCTCGGCAATATTGGCGGAAACGTAGTTTCAAATAATTTTCGTGCGACGGTACAACTGAAAGAAAGGTCATTTTATGAGCCCAAGATAAAAAATGGTGAAGCGGAAAACTATTTCGGCAGAGCAATTTACTCTACACTTCCGCCGTGTTCAAACCCGAATGCTCCTTGCCTCTCCTTTAACCTCGATCAAATCGATCCTGCCGGGGCACTTGCCTTGGCTACGACAAAGATCCAGTCTTTTTATCCTAATAACGGGCCTCATGCTACTAGGGTTTTATTAAATGGCCATGAACTCGGCCAGGTTAGCGGCACCGGCCCCGACCCTTATACAGGCGAACTTTACCTTCCGGTTAATTTTCTTGTCGAGGGAGCAAATGAACTCAGATTTGCGACCGTACAGTCATCCAATACGGATTTTTTCGATACATTCAAGCTTACTTACAGCCGAAAGTATCAGGCTAATCAAAACAGCCTTTTGTTCTACACTCCGGGCTATCGAAAGATCAACGTAAATGGATTTTCTTCACCCAATATTCGGGTTTTTGATGCGACGCTTGACGGCAATCCGCAATTGGTGACCGATCTGCCGATCACTCTAAACGGCGCAACTTATTCGGTGCGGCTGCCTTCTAATCGTCCGGCGGTAATGTATGCAGTTGAAGATTCAGGCCTTCTGCAGGCTATGTCTGTTTTGCCTGACAATCCTTCGTCGCTTGCAACCACAAATAATCTTGCCGATATGATCGTTATTTCGAATTCCGCCCCTGATTTTATGGCTGCTTCGGAAACGTGGGGCAATTATCGGAGGAGTACGGCAGGCGGCAGTTTCAACGTTAAGGTTGTCGATGTTGCCGATATTTATGACGAGTTCAGCTATGGCGCTCATAATTCCGTCGCTGTTAAACAGTTTCTGCTGTATGCAAAGAATAACTGGCAAAATCCTGGGCCGCGTTACGCCCTGATAATGGGTGATGCATCCACCGATGTGCGAAATTACACGGGACGCGGTTACAACGACCTTGTTCCGAGTCTAAATGTCGATCTCATCTACGAAGAGACCTACAGTGATGAGGCTCTTGCAGATTCCGATCACAACGGGCTTGGTGAAATGGCAATCGGCAGAATACCGGCTCGTACGGATTTTGTTATTAACACAGTGCTTAATAAGACAATAGCTTTTGAAACGCCGTCGATCCAGTCGCTGGACCGAGGCGCTCTTTTCGCATTCGACAGGCCGGACGGGTACGATTTTCGTGCAATGAGCCTGTTTCTTGCCTCTCAGTTACCTGCCAGCATGCCAACCACATTTGTAGGCACAATGCTTCCTGATGGGACAACGCCGGATCCGATGGCACATGAAAATTTAATGAACGCGATAAACGCCGGGAAATACATTGTCAATTATTCCGGTCACGGATCATTTGTGACTTGGAGAAATTCGGGCTTTTTTGGTGTTAACGACGTTCCTTTGCTTCAAAATGCTGACAGACAGTCGATCTTTACAATGTTGACATGCTTTAATGGATTCTTCATGTGGGACAGTAATGACTCGCTTAGTGAAGTCCTATTGAAGGCACCAAATGGCGGAGCAGCAGCCACTTGGGCGTCAACGACCGAAACTACGCCGGATTATCAAGGCACAATGGGAGCCCGGTTTTACCAAAGGATCGGTGAGGGTAATATCAAACGAATAGGTGATCTGGTAATTGATGCAAAAACAGTAATCGCCGGAAGCGACGTTGGTTATTCTTGGTCACTTTTGGGCGATCCGGCATTAAAGGTTAGGCAGTAAAAAAGAAGATGTCTTAAAAGTCCGCTTTGTGGACGAAAGAGTAAAACTAAAGCATAAGCATGTAGTCGGTGCTCGATATTATTTAAGCCCACTTTGCGGGCGACAAAGTCTGTAAGCCATGGTTTACGGTTGCTCTGTCGCCCGCAAAGCGGGCTTAAATATTTTGTGATCTTCCTCCACGCTGACGCGTGGAGCTTAATTCTGTTACCCGCAAGCGTTTTACAATGCGGTTAAAGCTAAAATGGAAACCGAGCCGTCCGAGACAGCTACAGCCGACATTCCTTCATTAAAAACTATCCGCTCCCATTTTATTTGCGAAGCAGAACCCGTTTCTCCGACGGCTGAAAATCTCAAATTTAACAGAATTCCGTTTTCCCCGATCTGCGATGCGCCGTAAACGGCAACCCGCAAAACTCCCGGTTCTGCTGAATTGACCGCAACAGAACAACCTCGGCTAACCGTTCCACTAAGATCGATAGCTTCCTTCATCGGTGTGATTACCGTCGGGTCATATCTCAGATCGAACTCATAAGAGATAACACCCTTGCCGGCGATGCCCTTAACACTAACCGGGACGTTTACCGTTTCCGTTGAGGCATTAATGGCAGGAATGGTGAGGCTTATCGGCCTTTGCGGCCCCACGCTGACGTTCGGGCGTGCTCCTGAATCGATCCAGTTGCCTGAAACGTCTCCCATCAGCAGAGCTGTGTAATCCTCGCCTGTAATTGAGCTTGCAATCGACGCATGTGAAACACTTACCGGGCTGAATCTCCAGAGGCCCGTCGATCCTGTATTTGGTGCCGAAACAGCGTAGCTTGCAACCAATGCAGAGTCGAACGATGAAACTCCTCCCGCACCGCTTACATCCGCGACGACTAGCTGATTGGCGTTTAAAACAGTTGCCCCAACTACATGCTGCGAAATACGGGCAGCATCAAAAGAGCTTATCGAGCCATTCTGGCCGCCCGATTTGGACGGCGTGATCGTGTAAGCACCCGCGCCAAATCCGCTGAGCGTGTATGATCCGGCAGCATTGGTCGATGTCGAAACAGGCGGCAAACCTGAACCACTCATAAGGACGCTTGAGACAAAACGGGGTGCCGGAGATCCGATCGCATTGCCGTATGACACTGTTCCCGTAATGAACGCAGCAGCAGGTGTCGGCGTGCTTGTGGCGGTAGAGGTAGCCGTATTCGTCGGCGTACTTGTAGGAGTGTTAGTAGCTGTCGGTGTTGCCCCCGCAGCATTGAAGGCAGCCAGGACATCGATTCGTCCATAACCGAAGGTGTTATTTGGTATCTGGGTCGAAGGAATGCCGCCGCAGGTTTGTCCGCCCGTTACCGTTACGTTTGGATTAGCTGTGTTCTGCAAGAGCGTTTTGGTAGCCGCAATATTACGCACAAGCTGCGGACGTGCCGACCACAAAACAGCAACGACTCCGGCAACATGCGGGCCTGCCATTGAAGTGCCGCTCAAACTGCCATAGCTGGTATCACTGGTTCGAGTCGATGACCGGACATTCGAGCCGGGAGCCGAGATATTCGGCTTAAGAATGTTGGGCGTATAAAAAAGGCTCGGCCCTCTGCTGCTAAAGCTAACTATTGCATTAGTGGTCGCGCTTATCGCCCCAACAGAGAAACTCGCAAGGTATGGAGATGGAGGCCCAGCCTGTGCACCGTTGCTGACCGTGCTGCAGTTAGGACCATCGTTTCCAGCAGAAACGACTATAAAGACACCGGCCGCCTGCGTATTGTTAACTATCGTTTCGAGCTCGGCACCGGTTGTGCAGCCCTCGATAATCGGGCAGCCCCATGAATTATTCATTACATGCGGCCTAAGCGTGGGATTGGCATTATTGCCCGAAAGGTCTGTCGGGGCCATAAAGAACTGAAAACACTCGGAGTATGTCGCCGGCGTGCCGTTTCCCTGATCCATATTCCGGCAGCCGATCCATTTCGCTCCCGGAGCGACACCGACCTGATTGCCGGTTCCGTCATCGCCGCTCGTCGTGCCTGTTGTATGAGTGCCGTGGCCGTTATCGTCGCAGGGGGCAACGGTATTAAAGCCGCATGTACCACCGCCGGAATGTATAGAATCGTGCCAGTTAAAATTATGATCGGCTGTCGTGCCGTTCCATCCGCGATAATGAGGTTTGAGAGCGTTATGAGTCCAACGAATGCCGGTGTCTTGGTTGCCGATCACCATGTTTTGCCCGGTAAACCCTTGAGCCCAGACAGACGGAGCGTTAACATTTGTCACGCCGGTTTCTACGGTCTCAGGTGCTTCGGGGCGATCCGAGCTTTCGTGAAAGTCAGCAATTGCAGGGTCTTCGATCCAGCGGGCAGAACGGTTCGAATCGATCCTTGCTACATCCGGCCTAACAGCGATCTGTTCTGCCGTGGTGCGGTCAACTTCAGCGATGATCATATTCGCAATCCAGAACGGCTTAAATTCTATGTCACGAACCATAAGAAATGATCTAAGATCGGACTGAGTTCGATCCGCATGTTCCTTGAGCGTATTGTAAACATACCAGCCGCGCGCATCGTGATCATTCATATCGTATGCCGCATCGACGTTAGCCTGGTCGGCAAGGTAGATGACTACCGATGACCGCTTGCCGTCAAGTGTATCGGCCATGACCTCTGGAGCGATCTTGGAACCGACTTTGTTGTTCAGTGCGTTTGTAAATATGGAATCAACGCCCGTTACGGCCATCAAAGGAGCTGCATTAACTCGCTCTTTGATCTGGAAAAGCACAATTAGGGCCAGTAAAAATAAAAGCGAACCAACGAAGATCGCTCTAAAACTGCGTAGATTAGATCTGCGAAGATCTGGATTGATGTATTTCATAAGATTGTATTGCAAGGTCGGACTGCCGTAATAATAACGCCGAAAGAGGAATTATTCAAGAATAAAAAGTCGGAACGCAGGCTCTTAGCCTGCGTTCGGTAAAATGGTACTCGCGGCGGGATTTGAACCTGCGACTTCTTCCTTCGGAGGGAAGCACTCTATCCACTGAGCTACGCGAGCATAGAATAAAAGAGCTACTTCGGCTGAAGTGTAATGCTCTTGATCTTGACCGGATCAAGCGGCTTTTCGCCATTCTTTGGAACGCCTGCGATCGTGTCAGCGTTATTCATTCCATCTATAACTTTGCCGAAAACGGTGTAATTCTTATCCCAACCCGGGTAACGCTGCATCGTGATATAAAACTGGCAGTTTGCCGTATTCGGGTCGTTGGTCCGAGCGGCTCCGACGATGCCTCGTTCAAAAGGGACATCGGAAAACTCTGCCGGGACATTTGGTTTACCAGAACCGCCTGTTCCGTCACCTTTCGGATCGCCGCCCTGAATTACGATACCGCTGACGCGGTGAAAGGTCGTACCGTTATAAAAACCTTCTTTGATAAGTTCTTTGAAACGGGCGACCATTTGGGGGGCAACGTTCGAGTAAAGCTCAAGCTTCATTTTGCCGTATGCCGGATTGTCCATTTCAATAATGGCGACCTCGTTATCAGCCACCGGAGCGACACCCGTTTTTACGTCTGGTTTTGCAGGTGTAGTTGTATTCGCAGGTTTCTTATTTTCATTACCGCATGAAAGAGCAAACAAAAGTGAAAACAGAAATAAAAAGTAAGCAGTCTTTTTCATATAGTTATGTTTATCAAATTGAATTTTTACTGTCCAGAATTATAGTTACCGGCCCGTCGTTGACCAATTCAACGTCCATCATAGCTCCAAATTCACCGGTCTCGATTTTTTTCACCGATTCTCTCGCTTTTACGACAAAGTATTTATACCATCGCAGAGCATCATCGCCCGAGGCGGCCTCAATAAATGACGGACGCCTGCCACGGCGAGTATCCCCGTAAAGCGTGAATTGCGAAACAACAAGCATTTCTCCATCAGTGTCGGCGAGAGAAAGATTCATTTTGCCGTCAGCGTCGTTAAAGATACGCATGTTGACTATCTTATCGACAAGATAGTCGGCATCCTTGTCGTCGTCCAGATGTGTAACGCCGAGAAGCACCAACAATCCTGAACCGATCTCGCCAACGACTTGGTTGGCAACTGTTACTTTTGCCCGCGTGACGCGCTGGATGACGGCACGCATTACGCTTCTTCGATATAGACGCGGTTCATTACGACCGGATCGTGCGGCTTGTCATTGTTGTTGCGGTCAACTGCGGCAATGGCGTCAACCACCTCGTGCCCTTCGATCAATTTGCCGAATTTTGTATAGCTCGGCGGCAGCGGATAATCGATGTGCATGATAAAAAATTGCGAACCGTTGGTATTCGGCCCTGAGTTCGCCATCGCGACCGTGCCTTTGTCGTAAATACCCGCATAGAGAGCTGATCCGCAGTCGATCTCATCGTCAAACTTGCCGCCCCAAGCCGATTCGCCGCCGTAACCCTCACCCAGCGGATCGCCGCCCTGAATCATAAAGTTTGGTATGACGCGATGAAAAATTACACCGTCGTAATAATTCTTATCCGCCAGCAGCCGAAAGTTTTCAGTCGTTTTCGGAGCGTCCTGCTCTAAAAGCTCAAATTTGATCGTTCCTTTGTTCGTTTCTAAAACTGCAGTTCTATTTGCCACTAATAATTTCTCCTGAGTATCTAATTATTTATCCGATTTCTCTACTAAACCTTTCTGTTCGGCTATTTTAACAATTTCCTGTTCCAGCAATCCAATTGCATCTTCTTTTTTGGAGGTTTTAAGCGTGAGCGGTTTGCCTGAATTCATAAGCGACACGTTTTCTGTCAAACGATTGACCCGGCGAACTATGCCGCGATCAAATAGATAGAATGAGAGAAGCCTTGTCACCAACCCGACAAAGAGAGCAATAAATACGAAAATATAATCTCGGTATCGGATAAAATTGATCTGCTCGATCCTTTCGGTCAACAGCTCTTCTTCCTTATTCTGCATGGTTCCGATCTGTGACCGGATCGCATCCATCAATTCCTTTCCGCCTTGCAAATGATCGTATAACTCATCCGTCGTTTTTCCGCTAATATAATCTTGCGATGCCTGTAGTGACACGAGCTGTTTCCCGACGAGGTCATCGATATTGGCAAGGCCTTCGAGGCGCTGTAAACGCGGCTTTTCACCGGGTTCCAGTTCAATGTTTTCGCGTAAAGATGTGATCGTTAGCGGAATCTGCTCAACTGCACGCTGATATGGTTCCAAATATTCAGGCCGCTTAGTTAGAAGATAACCGCGTTCACCAGTCTCGGCATCGACCATGAGAGTCATGAGGTCATTGTATTGGCGAACCATTTTAAATTTACGTTGGATGTCATATTCTATCCAGGCACGAGTTCGATTGCCATAAAATGCAACGCCGAACGAGATCAAAATAGCAATGAACGGAATTAATGAAAGAATGCCGCCCTGGGCACGGATGGATGTGTGATTCCAAAATTGAAGTGCGCGAATCCACCGCCACTTCAAAAAAGATCGTACCCCTTGCATAAAGATTCCTACGATCTCAGAATAAACCTTTCAATCGCCAACGCAACGCCGTTTTCATCATTCGATGCTGTGGAGTGAAAGTCATCGCGTTCTAACAGTTTGGGATCAGAGTTTCCCATTACAACAGCTGTTCCTGCAT
Organism: Chloracidobacterium sp.; assembly: GCA_031376085.1. Lineage (GTDB taxonomy): Bacteria > Acidobacteriota > Blastocatellia > Pyrinomonadales > Pyrinomonadaceae > OLB17. The sequence continues at coordinate 5,514 of JANMDA010000033.1, read as the reverse complement.
ATTCTAGCATCTCAAGATCGTTAAAATTATCGCCTACGGCCATTACATTTTCCGGCAACAAATTATTCAGTTCAGCCAGTTTTGCTACGCCGTGACCCTTTGAAGCATCAGCCGGAAGAATGTCGATCAGTGTAAAATCCAGCCGTGGATAAATGGTCGGCAAGATCGTTACCGAATTTCCACACTCGCGGCCGAGCACCGACATCATCGCGCTCATTGCGTCGCATGTGCCCGAAAATGAAATGTGAACGATCTCGTGTTCGTGAAGAATGGCTTCAAGGTTTGGCACATGCTCTACACCTTCGCGGCCCGGTGCTCCGCCGTGCAAATTTTCAGACCAACGAAGGTATTTTCTAAGAGGTAGATTGTCCTCTGAAACTCGGTCATACAACAGTGTGCCGTGTCCGTGAGGATCGGTGCTGACCAGAGCATCGCCTCCATAATCTTTGCCGACGCGGACGACCTCAAGACTTATTTCAGTCGAAAGCGGCGAACAGGAAACTATCTCTTCGGATTGAGCATATTTTAACAGCGCTCCGTTGTGCGATATCAGTGGTGCATTCAGTTCGAGATCCAATCCGATAGGCCGAGCATCGCGAAAACGCCTGCCGGTCGCGATCGTTACCAAAACTCCGCGTTCTTCAGCCGTTCGTATCGCGTCACGATTTGCGTCAGAAAGTTGACCGTTTGAATTGAGCGTTGTTCCGTCAAGATCGAGGGCGAGGAGTTTGATCATTGGTTGTTTTGCTCATCCCGTTTTTCCTGTCGCTGCTTTTCGAGCCACTGCTGATACTTCGCTTTGCCCTTCTCAAATTCTGCCGCTGATACGTAGAACCAGTGCGAACCATCATCGGCCTCTACATTTCGCACATAGAATAAATAATCATTCCGATCGGGAAATAATGCAGCTTTTATGGCGCTTTCTGAGACAGACGAGATCGGACCGGGCGGAATGCCAACTTTGATACGCGTGTTGTATGGCGAATCGACATCGAGATCGCTGCGGTTGATCGTGCCGTCCCAACGGCCAAACATCTTGGCAATGTAAACATTGGTTTGGTCGATGCCGAGGGGCATATTCTTTGTGAGCCGGTTGTTGATAACACCGGCAACAATCGGCCGTTCATTCTCAACTCCGGTTTCGGTCTCAATCAGAGAAGCGATCGTGATGACTTCATGCGGCGTGCGTCCAATTGACTGTGCGGTCACGTTCCATTCGGGCTTCCAAATTTTTTTGAACTGCTCGACCATAGTTTTTATGATCTCTTTGGCGTCGCTTTGTTTCGGAAAGTTATAAGTACTGGGATAAATGTAGCCTTCAAGATTTGACGCTGTCGGAGCGATGTCCTTGATCAAAGAAACATCGTCCATCAATGTCAAGATCGCCTTGTCATTAGTCGGCGGATTCTGCGGAAACTTTTCCGCGATGCGTTTCGCAATATCAAAGCGTGTAAATCCTTCGGGAATTGTCAGCTTTGTCGTCTGCGTCTCACCTTTTTCGAGTTCCTTAAAAACTTGCAGCGGCGAGATCGGTGAATGGAATTGATATTCACCGGCCTGCATGTTACTCGCGTCACCAAATACTCGTAGATAAATTAGCGTAGCCGTATAGTTTGCGATCACTCCTTCGTCGGATAATTTTGCGATGATCTGTTTCGGGGTCGAGCCTTTTTCAATAATAATGAACTGATCTGCTTTGCTGTGTTCGTGCGGAGTTGTGACCGAACTAAATATCCAATACGAAAATCCGGCACCAGCCAGCACCGCAATTATCAAAAGTACGAAAACTATCTTTACAACCTTCATAACAATAAAATATCCACGAATGCCGCTGACGGCGATATTCGTGGATGCAAAATTAACTTAACAACTTCATTTCGCGGCTAAATATTTTTCTATGGCTGCCGTAATGGTTTCGCCCTCAGGTTTATCTTTTGAGCCATACCGAGCAACAACCTTCCCGCTGCGATCAACTAGGAATTTGTTAAAGTTCCATGATACGTCGCCACTGAATTCAGGGTTTGTCGCCTTGTTAGTTAGGAAGTTATACAGGGGATGCTGATCTTCGCCCTTAACGGAGATCTTAGCGAACATCGGAAATGTCACCTTGTATTTTGTGGTGCAAAATTCCTTGATCTCGGCTTCAGTTCCGGGTTCTTGGCCCATAAAATTGTTCGCCGGGAAGCCAAGTATTACCAAACCTTTATCTTTGTATTTGTCATACAGTGCTTGCAAACCCTCGTATTGCGGCGTGTAACCGCATTTGCTGGCCGTGTTGACGATCATCACAACCTTACCTTTGTATGTGTTGAGTTTGACGTCCTGGCTGTCGATATTCTTCATCGTGAAATCGTAAATAGATTTCTCAGGCGGCGGGGCCGCAGGTGATGGATTCAGGATCATTCCGTATTTGTAAGCAACGCCCGCGACAGCGACTGCGGCTAACGCTAATATTACTAATCCTATCTTCAACATAATTATTTCTCCAATTCTCGCGGTGAACGCGACGGTTTCGGTAACTCTTCGGGTGTTTCGCCTGTTGCGGCGAACACCTCTTTGAATGCACCGACACTCGCCAGCACTCCGCTGGTTTCCATCGGCATAAAGATGACTTTTGAATTCTGTGTCTTCGCCATGTCGCGCATCGAATCGACATAACGCGATGTGATCAGATACTGAGCCGTTTGGCCGCGGTCGCCGATCGCGGATGCGATCTGGGCGATGGCCTGAGATTCGGCGGTGGCGTTTATCAATCTCGCTTGCGAAGCTCCTTCGGCATCTAGGATCGCGCTCGTCTTGTTGCCCTCTGAACGTGTAACTGCCGCTTGCTTTTCACCTTCGGCGCGGGTGATGGCGGCTTGTTTGTCGCCCTCGGCAGTGAGAATCAACGCACGGCGGTTACGTTCGGCCGTCATCTGTTTTTCCATCGTGATCCGAACGTCCTCAGGTGGCGTGATGTTTTTGATATCGACACGGGTTACCTTGACGCCCCATTTGTCGGTGGCTTCGTCGAGGATCATGCGGAGTTCGTTGTTGATCTGGTCACGGCTAGAGAGTGTGTGATCAAGGTCGAGTTTTCCAATAACGGATCTCATGCCGGTGAATGTAAGCTGAACGATCGAGCCGACGAGATCATTGACTTCATACGTCGCTTTGATCGGATCGGTAATCTGCCAATAGACGACCGAATCGACGCCCATCATCACGTTGTCGCGTGAGATAACGCTCTGCGGCGGCAGGTCAATGAACTGTTCACGCGAATCGATAAACGTCGTGCCCGGCCGGACGTTGGTCCAATAGACCGCCCGTGGTGCCTCAAAGAAAGGCACGATAATGTTCAAGCCGCTGGCAGCGACGCGATGAAAACGTCCAAGCCGCTCGATCAGCAGCACGCTGGATTGCGGGACGATCTTTATCGTCTTCCAAGCGATCACCATAAGCGCAAACCCGAGAAACGCAAGAAAGATCGCACCGACACCGAAAAGTTCTGGCATAAATATCTCCGTAAGTATCCAGTGCCAATATATCTCATTACGGGCCGAAACGCGACTGTAAAGGAGCGTGCCGTAGCGAATATACACGCTCGTTAACACTCGCGTTTCTGCCCGCAGTTTCCTATAATGCACTCAAACTATGACAGTTAAATTTGCCGACATCCAAGCCGCTCGCGAACGCCTTAAAGACATTGTAATTTCGACGCCGATGATCGCCGACGCGCGGCTTTCGCGCGAGATCGGTGCGAAGGCTTTTCTCAAAGCTGAGAACTTGCAGAAGAGCGGTTCGTTCAAAATACGCGGCGCCTATAACAAGATCTCGCAGCTTACCAACGAAGAGAAAAAACGTGGCGTAATAGCGGCGTCGGCAGGTAATCATGCTCAGGGCGTTGCTCTCGCGGCGTCGCTCAATAACATAAAATCCACCATCGTGTTGCCGGTCAATGCTCCGTTGACAAAAATCATCGCGACAAAGAATCTCGGCGGCGAGGTCGTCCTGCACGGAGCGACCTTCGACGAAGCCGTTGCGTATTCGCGCGAGTTGCAGGAGAAGCACGGCTACACATACGTCCACGCCTTTGATGACGAACTCGTGATCGCCGGACAGGGAACGATCGGCATCGGTATCGTCGAAGCTTTGCCCGATGTGACAACTGTCGTCGTGCCTATCGGTGGCGGCGGGTTGATCTCGGGCATTGCGACGGCGATAAAAGAGCTACGGCCTAACGCAAGAATAGTCGGCGTTCAGGCGGAGAACGCCTCGTGGGTCAATCCTTCGCTAAAGGCCGGCCACGCTGTTATGGCCGAGATGGGGCAGACCATCGCGGACGGCATCGCGGTCAAGAGTCCAGGCAAGTTGACGTTTCCGATAATCCAGAAGCTTGTCGATGAAGTTGTCGAGGTCAGCGAAGAGGAAATTGCGCGGGCGATATTCTTTTGCGTTCAGAACAACCGTCTCGTAGTGGAAGGCGCAGGCGGAGCAGGGCTTGCTGCGTTGCTCGCCGGAAAGGTCAAGGTCAAGCCTGACGATACGGTATGTGCCCTGCTCTGCGGCGGCAACATCGACGCCAACCTGCTCGCCCGCGTTCTCGAACAGGTATTAGTAAGACAGGGCCGCTACATTATGCTCAAGCTGCTCGTGCTGGATCGTCCGGGAATGCTTGCGACGCTGCTTGCGACGGTTGCCGAGACGCGGGCGAACGTGATCGAAGTGTTTCACCGCCGTGCGATGTGGCTGGCGCCGCTGGGACGCGTCGGCATCGAGATGCTTCTCGAAGTCCGCGACAACGAACATGGTCGCGAAGTTCAAAAGCATCTCGAAGACGCCGGCTACCACGTCGAACGCGAAGGCCAGGGCGATTGGGAAGAGTAATGCTATTCTACAAAGACAACACGCTAATGCTCTTCGGCGACGCAAAGAAGGTCGTGGATGAGATACTCATGGCGATGCGAGCGGGATAATGGGTTCTTGTCTTTTTTCGCGTGTTGGCATAAAGTGTTGCCTCAAAGCAATATAAACACTCGAAATGGTGAAGGAAACGACATTATGAGCGAAATAGAAGTGGCGCAATTCTGTCCTCAATGCGGAAAAGGAGTAGATTCAGATGCAAAGTTTTGTAAATATTGCGCAACGAGCCTTACTACGATAAAAGAATCTAAATCTGAACCACCTTTTATATCCCGATCTGCTTTTCCACCCACAAAAGAAAAAATTGAAAAACACGAACGTATCGCCGCCAATCGTAAGCAAAGCGGACTATCTGCGTGGAATGAATACGACAGTAAACGAGTATCAGAACAAAGTAGACAACAAGGCAGTAATAATTTGCCACAAGAACCTCCCTTCAGTTCCCAAAGAGAAAAAGCAAATAAACTTGCTTTTTCCGGAGTAATTCTGACATTGGCGTCGGCAGGTGCTGTTGCTTGGGGACATAGTTATACTAGTAATTCTGTAAATACGCTAAAGGCAGGTTTTGGAAATTTGATTGGACAAGCGGACTCGACTTACCAAGTTGCGCAG
>JANMDA010000021.1:0-2248 GCA_031376085.1 Chloracidobacterium sp. | reverse complement strand
TTCAGTTTCTGGCAATGGAAAATATTTCCTACGGCGACTTCTGCTGGAACGGCGAATGCCTCAACTGCCAGGTCTGGCTCCAACAAGGCGACAAGGAAAAAATGGTCATGGCTTGCCGCACTACAATCGCTGAAGGGATGCAAATCGTGCGAATTGCTGACGGGATAGATCTGACTCAGGACTAATATTTTGGAACGTGGGGATCAACCTCATTCGACCACGCTGTAATACCACCGAGAAGATTTATCAGGCTTCCCTTATAACCTGCTTGTTGAAGGGCCTCGATCGCACGAGCGCTGCGGCCGCCCATTTTGCAGTGGATGACGGTTTCGCGATTTTCGTCCAGTTCATTCATGCGGGGCATGATCTCTCCGAGCGGGATCAGTTTCGCTCCCTCGATCTTTGCAAATGCATACTCGTCCGGCTGGCGAACATCTATTAATTGAATATCGTCGCCCGCGTCCATTCGCGTCTTTAATTCGGACGCAGTGATTTCTTGCATAGATACCTAACCTCTTTATGTGATTCCCTTCATTTTATCACCCCGCAGGCAAAATTTCACAATCGATGTAAAAAGTGATAAATTCGTGCTGCAAATCCCATGAATACGCTTTACTACGGCGACAATCTCAAGATATTGACAGCAAATCGCAGCTAAACTGTCAATTTGTTCTAAAATTTACGAATGGCAAAGAAAACACCTGAAATAAATCCCGACAAAGCCTACGGCAAAATTAAAAAGGGAAAGTATAAACAGAAGTCGATCAAGCAGCGTATCGAAGCCCTGTTTCTGGATAATATTGGAAAAGTATTGACCCGTGAGCAGATCGTAGAAGTTGCAATTGATCCTGTCACTGGAAAAGAACCTGAGAACTGGCACCAACGTCTTTCGGAACTTAGAACAGACGACGGCTATACGATTCTTTCGTGGCGAAATCGCGGGTGGTTACAGGTTCAAGAATATTTGATGACATCTGCCGACAAAAGGCAGGAATCTGGCAAGAGAATCAAGCCGACTAGCGAAACATGGTCGAAGGTTCTCAAACGCGCAAAGGACGCATGTGAATGGACGGAAGGAAATCAGAAATGCGGTTTGAAAGAAGGCGAGATCGATCCGATCGGCGGAGGCAAAACTAAATTAACCGCCGATCACAAGAATCCGCATTCGATTAAGCCTGACTCTGACCCAAAAGACACGAAGCAGTGGCAGGCGTTGTGCGGTCGGCATCAGATAATGAAGAAAAACTACTGGGATAGCAATACCGGAAAAATGAATATATACGCTATCATTCAATCAGCGACAAAGACGGAAAAAGCTATAGCGTTCAAATTCCTATTAGATTATTTCGGCTATGTTGCTGACGAAAAAGGAACAATTTCGAAGCTAAAACCATGATGGCAACAACCGCAATCGAAGAGACGAGTTATATTCATGCTGAACTTGAAACGAGCGGCATTGTTATTCTTCCGCCAATGGAAGCACGCGAAAGCGCCCGGCTTCTAAAACGATTCGGCTTGACACCTCAAACGACGATTCTCGATCCGTGGTACAACCGGGGCACGGGCGGTGTGAGAGACGATTATGTCGATTACCAGTTAGAGATTATCGAGGAACTTAAGGACAATACTCAGCATTTCTTTTTTTGGGGTTTCCCTGAGATCGCGGCCTTATTTATCAATCGCATTCCTGCTCCCTTAGAGTTCGTCACTTGGATAACCTGGTACTACAAAAATAATCCGTCTGTAATCAGAGGTTGGCGTTCCAGCCAACAGGCCTGTCTTCATTATGCCCGAAAGGAAGCCAAGATGTACCCGCAACATTTCTTTAACGCCCAACAAGAACTTCGTTTCGAAGAAAAGAATATGCGGTTCGTTCCAGGCCCAACTTCAGTTATCGAAGAATCACTTCTTGTCGGCTTTGTTGGCAAGAACGAACAGACTGGGCATCCCGCGCAAAAGCCCGAAAAGGTTTATGAAAAGCTTGTGTTGATGACCTCTAAACCAGGAGATTTGGTTTTCGATCCAATGGCTGGTTCGGGAACTACAGCGGCTGTCTGTAAAACGCATAAACGCAAATGCATCATTTCCGACGAATCCGAGGAATTTATCGCCCTAACGGAAAAGCGACTAGGAGTTAAAAGGTTGTCGATGGATGCTGTCGAGATTGTTTAGGACGTAAAAGTTAAATGACCAACAAAGCCGCTGAAAAAGGCTTCTACCACTCGCCCGGCTGGAACAAAGATTATCC